>PMJA01000414.1:5441-6784 GCA_003158415.1 Methylobacter sp. | reverse complement strand
GCTGGAAAGTTTTTCGGAATTAACGGTGGTCATAGGTGATTTTTAGGCGGATTAACTTATAAAGATGGGAAATTATACAGATAAACGACAGCTTATGAATCACTGCCTATAGCCAGGATGATTTTCAATGATGATTTAGGTTTAATCCACCACTACATGCCATCCTGTCGCTTAGGCTGTGATAAACTACCCGCATTAAAGCCCTCTTTACGCAGATATAAACACACACGCATGGCGCTTAAGTCCACCATTTATAAAGCCGACTGTCAGATTGCCGATATGGACAGGGGCTATTATCAACCGCATAACCTGACTATCGCGCTGCATCCTTCTGAAACCGAAGAGCGCATGATGGTGCGTCTGCTGGCTTTTGTGCTTAATGCCCATGAACTGCTGCAATTTTCCAAAGGTTTGAGCGCCGATGATGAACCCGATCTGTGGCAAAAAAGCCTGAGCGATGACATTGAAGTGTGGATAGATGTCGGCATGCCGGATGAAAAACGTATACGCAAGGCCTCCAATCGGGCGGATAAAGCGATGGTCTACACTTATGGCGGACGCAATACCGTGTGGTGGAATCAGATGCAGAACAAACTGGATCGCTTTAAAAATTTGACCGTCATTAACCTGCCTAAAGAAACGACCGATCAGCTCGCTCCGCTGATAAAGCGCACCATGCAGTTACAAGTCAGCATTCAGGATGGGCAGATCTGGATAGGCGACGATCTGCATACGGCGCATATAGTGCCTGAGGTTTGGCTTATTTAAGATTGCCCTTAAAAACTTCAATTGAAATGTATTGTAGTCCGTTCGTGCTGAGCTTGTCGAAGCATGAACGGACTACAATACACTCACTCAATTGAATGAACCTTGTCAAATCCCGCTCACCCTTCGACAAGCTCAGGGCGAACGGAATTTGGCAAGGCTCAACTGATTTGTTAAATTGACGACTATCAATTTAACAACTAATTTTTTACCTTTAATCTTCGGAACCACACCTTGATTTCTACAGCAAACCTCACCATGCAATTCGGGGCCAAGCCCTTATTTGAAAACGTCTCCGTTAAATTCGGCGACGGCAACCGTTACNNGGATGTGGTGATGATGGGACACGCCGAGATGTGGGCGGCCATGTCCGAACGCGATGCCATCTACGCTAATATGGAAGCCTCCGAAGACGATTACATGCACGCGGCAGAACTGGAGGCGGTGGTCGGCGAATACAACGGCTATACCGCCGAATCGCGCGCCGGTGAATTGCTGTTGGGGCTGGATATTCCGCTGGAACAACATAACGGCCTGATGAGCGCGGTCGCTCCCGGCTGGAAGCTGCGCGTGCTGTT
>PMJA01000414.1:234-5422 GCA_003158415.1 Methylobacter sp. | reverse complement strand
CTGGACATCAACACCATCCGCTGGCTGGAAGACATCCTGAACCAGCGCGATTGCACCATGATCATCATCTCGCATGACCGCCATTTTTTAAACAGTGTCTGCACGCACATGGCGGATATGGATTACGGCGAATTGCGTGTTTATCCCGGCAATTACGACGACTACATGATTGCGGTCACCGAGGTTAGGGATCGCTTGCTGTCCGGCAACGCCAAGAAAAAAGTCCAGATTGCCGAACTACAATCCTTTGTCAGCCGCTTTTCCGCGAACGCCTCCAAGGCCAAACAAGCCACCTCGCGCGCCAAGCAATTGGATAAAATTAAACTGGATGAGGTTAAACCTTCCAGCCGGGTTAATCCTTTTTTGCGCTTCGATCAGACCAAAAAATTGCACCGTTTAGCGCTGGAAGTCGAAGATTTGAGCAAAGGTTACGGCGAAAAACCTTTGTTTCAAAACCTGAAACTCATGATAGCGGTCGGNNCCGAAATAGGCTACTTCGCCCAGGATCATACCGAAGATTTTGCCGAAAATTTAACGCTGATCGAATGGATGGGGCAATGGCGCAAAGAAAGCGACGACGACCAAGCCATACGCGGCACTTTGGGGCGGTTACTGTTTACCGCAGACGACATCAATAAATCCGTTAAAGTCATCTCAGGCGGGGAACAAGGTCGCATGCTGTTCGGCAAGCTGATATTGCAAAAAAACAATATCATGGTGCTGGACGAGCCCACCAACCACTTGGACATGGAATCCATCGAATCGCTGAATACCGCGCTGGAAGACTATCCCGGCACCTTGATTTTTGTCAGTCATGACCGGGAGTTTGTCTCGTCGCTGGCAACCCGGATTATCGAGTTAACACCGAACGGCATCGTTGATTTTAACGGTAATTATGAAGATTATTTGAATAGCCAAGCGTAGGCGGTTACGATAGACCGGTCAGGCTTTTAAAACTTGACCGGTCTAAATTGTAAATCAAGGATAAATAACTTTAGGTTTGAAATTTGCGGCGGGATATTTGGGATCGAAGTCATCTTGAGCCTGGGTTTGACCAGCTAATTGATTATCGATAAAGACCACGATAGGCGTAAAATTTGAGGCTGGATATTTGGGGTCGGTTTCGTTTTGAACCGCCGCGTCTTTAGCCAAATAAATAACGCTTGGCTCAAAATCCGCAGCCGGGTATTTGCTGTCGGCGGCGGATGTCAGTAGTGGATTTAACGCAATGCCGACCATTGCCAACCCTAAAAAAATCGTTTTTTTCATAGATGAGTAGCCTCCAATAGTTGTAAATCCGGCCTGATGAGTCTGCTTTTAAATCCGGCCAGCCGCAGTAGAGTATCGAATATTTTAAATAATTCCGCAACAGCTTTTAATGTAAGCCTGCCGGAGTAAAAAACATGTTTTTTACTCCGCTCTCTAAAGAAAAAGCTTAGCACATCAATAGATAATCTTTTGCTCTTTCAACGCGCTGTAAATATCATCAATAGACTGTTTGTCAGTATCAAAACTTATATCGGCCAAATCAGTGCTGCTTGTGACGCACAAACACAGCAATCCGGCGTTTTTTACGGCTTGTATCAGAGCGCTGTTTTGCGTTTCCAGCACTGTCGTGGCATGACCGTTATCAAACAATTTCCGCTCCAATTGATAGGCGACTTCCTTGCCGACCTGCCCTGTTAAGGCAATGGCGGTGGCTTTTTGGCTGTAGCGCGATGCGCGTTCTTCTGCGCTGACCGGGTGCTGGTTTTCGTCATCGCTAGCGCCGGTAATCATGCCTGCGCCGACGGTGCCGTTAGTCAAACGGTCGATAATAATGAAAGCGCCTGTGCCTTTGTTGATTTTATAAGGATCGAAAACCACCGGCGCATTGACGGCAACCGTGCAGGAACCGATTTCATTCAGTTGCAATTCGACGGCGTCATGGTGTTCCAGCGTATTGACATCAATACGGTGATGGATCATGGCGATAGAACCGGAAACGCTGCGTGTCGCCAGCTTTAGCGTGTATTGGCGGCCCGGCGTCAAGGCTTTTTCGGTCATCCAGACGATAGTCGCCTTAAATTGGTCGGCGACGATGGGCGGCAGTTTTTGCGTGCCGATCAGCATGTCGCCACGACTTATATCAATCTCGTCTTCCAGCGTCAGCGTCACCGCCATCGGCGGAAAGGCGGCGTCGATGTCGCCGTCGTAAGTCACGATGGATTTTATTTTGCTGCTTTTACCGGAAGGCATGGCGGTAATTAAATCGCCTTTGCGAAAAATACCGGCCGCCACTGTGCCGCAAAAGCCGCGAAAATCTAAGTTGGGTCGGTTGACATACTGGACGGGAAAGCGGGCGTCGTCAAAGTTGTGGTCATTGGCGATTTCGACGCTGTTAAGCGCCGCCATTAACGGCTCGCCGGTAAACCAGGGCATGTTCTCGCTGGGGTTGACGACGTTATCGCCGTCCAGCGCCGACATCGGGATAAAACAGATGTCGTGCAGATCCAGCGTATCGGTAAAGCTTAAATAATCCTGTTTGATTTTATTGAAGGTCGCCTCGCTGTATTCCATCAAATCCATTTTATTGACCGCAACGATGATGTGCTGAATGCCTAATAATGAAGCGATAAAGCTGTGCCGTTTGGTCTGGGTTTGCACGCCGTAACGGGCGTCGATCAGGATAATGGCCAAATCACAAGTGGACGCGCCGGTCGCCATATTGCGGGTGTATTGCTCATGCCCCGGCGTGTCGGCAATAATAAACTTGCGCGTGGACGTGGAAAAATAACGGTAGGCCACGTCAATGGTAATGCCTTGCTCGCGTTCCGCCTGCAAACCGTCGACCAGCAAAGCCAGGTCAATCTTGCCTGCGCCGGTAGTGCCGGACTTGACGCTGTCCGCCAGCACCGCCGCCAGCTGATCTTCATAAATCATTTTGGAATCGTGCAGCAAACGGCCTATCAGCGTGCTTTTGCCGTCATCGACATTGCCGCAGGTTAAAAAACGCAACAATTCCTTGCGCTCATGTTGCGCCAAATAAGCGTCTATATCGGTACTGATTAAATCGGATTGGTGGGACATGGTTTTCCTAAAAAATAAATATTAGATTTATTGGGTAGTGATTGATGGAATCAACCCATGTTTTTTGGCACCTGCTTCATTCAGGACAATAACGGAATTGAGATCTATGTTCCATATACGAGCTGTTTTTTTGAGGGCTTTTTTAAGCTTTTCTTGCAAGGGCGGCAACCATGATTCTTCACAGTTTTGAATGGCTAATATCAAAATAAAGTTCACATTTGAGAGTTCAGTTTGTTTGAAAAAATCGGATAATTCCGAATTATTCTTGCTGTGTCGTTGCAAATAAATGGCGATAAATAAGGATAGGCTGTTGCTAAGTTTTTCTTGTACGTCGTTAATATATTTGTCATCGTTTTGTGGAGCGCTAGACTTGGCTTCAATTATTGAAATGCTTGCTTTACCGTTTTCCGTTCTAAGCAATAAAAACTCCGCTATCTTTACGCCTTCATCTTGTTTTGCTTTGTCGTTAATTTTTTTGAGAATGGCGCTATTTTCAATTTCAAAACAATGTCCGTCAGGATACGGGCCAAACATCCGTTCAAAGTTATTTTTGGGATGTGTAATCATTTAAAGGCCAAATCTACTTCTTCTTCGTAAAGCCGAATAGATTCATTAATGATTGGATTATCGGGCATTTCATCTTTTAAATCAGATTGTAGCCACTCATTGTTTTCATAAGAAAGCACGGGAATAGAAAGCTTCTGCTCTTGCGCGATTAGGAATAACTTTTTGATGACAAAGTAAGAGTGGCTGGCTATGAAAAACTGAATGCCGTGTTTAGCAAGTATGGCGATTATATTCAAAAATGTGGAGATAGCCTCTGGATGTAGTGTGGACTCAGGCTCATCAATAAATATAATAGAGTTTTCGTTTAAATAACCATTTTTCAATAATCTATCCAGAACAGCGATTTTTTTTATCCCCTCAGATGTTGCGCCCATAGCATATCGTTCTTTTTTATTGAACTCTTGTTTCTCAAAATACCAGCGATTTGTTGTTTCATCATAATTTATCTCGCCGCCAATCAAACCAATTAAATTGGATGTTGCCCGTTGAAAATCCCATGAACCACAACCGCTTTTGGGTGCATCATCCTTTGTCCATATTTCACGCGTCGCAGCGTCCATAAAATCTTTCCCTGGTGGAGTTTGCAGTGCTCGCGCTAAATCCAAATAGGTGTCGTCAAAACCAAGTAACTGATCTTGCTGTCTGGATTTTAAAATAATATTGTAAAACGATAGTATCTCTTTTGCTGGCAAAAAAATGGAATTGTCTTTTCGGGGTGGAACGTCATTGTTCCAGCCAGAAATGGCATTTCTGAAGGGCTTAGTTAGTCTATAGCTGAATTCATGGTTATTGAGAGTAAGGCTAAACGACAAATCAGCATTGCTAGTATATGAAATTAAATTACCTACTCCTTCCGCTTGAAATGTCCACCAAAGTTTATTTAATAAAATATGATCAGGTCTATCCGGATTATCACCACGCTTGTAATCTTCTAAGGTTCGCACCGCGCTGTACAATGCTTTAAGCAAAAACGATTTACCACAGCCATTGTTGCCAATAATGAGGTTGATTTTGCCCAAATTTTGCCAATCCAATTGTTTTATTGGCCCAAAATTTTTAAGCTCAGCACGGTTAATCATTGGTTAAAAATACCCTTCGCGCTTTTTTTGCTCCATAGAACCGGACTGGTCATGATCGATAAGCCGTCCCTGACGCTCAGATGTCGTGGTTAACAGCATTTCCTGTATGATTTCCGGCAGCGTGGTGGCTTCCGATTCGACTGCGCCGGTTAACGGATAGCAACCTAAGGTACGAAAACGCACTTTCTTCATTTCCATTTTTTCATCGGGGCCGATGGGCATGCGGTCATCGTCAACCATGATTAACATGCCGTCGCGGTTAACGACCGGGCGTTCCTTTGCAAAATACAGCGGCACTATCGGGATATTTTCCAGGTGTATATATTGCCAGATATCCAGCTCCGTCCAGTTGGACAGCGGAAACACCCGTATACTTTCGCCTTTGTCTATTTTGCCGTTGTAGATATTCCATAATTCCGGGCGCTGGTTTTTGGGATCCCAGCGATGATTCTTGTCGCGGAACGAATAAACCC
>PMJA01000414.1:0-194 GCA_003158415.1 Methylobacter sp. | reverse complement strand
CGTCCTGGTTGACATAAATCAGCAATTCCAGACCCAGCTTTTTGACCATAAGGTCACGGAACTCAATCATTTCCTTGAACTTCCAGGTGGTATCGACGTGCATCAACGGAAACGGCGGCTTGCCGGGGAAAAAGGCTTTCATGGTCAGATGCAGCATGACGGCGGAATCCTTGCCGACCGAATACAACATGACA
>PMJA01000386.1 GCA_003158415.1 Methylobacter sp. | reverse complement strand
CGAAGAAAACGTCATTGCGGGCGGCGCCGGCAGTGCGGTAAACAACTTCCTGCAAGCGCAGCGCCTGCTCAAGCCGGTGCTGAACATTGGCCTGCCCGACAGCGTTGTCGAGCAAGGCGGGCGCGAGGAGTTGCTGGCGCTATGCGGGTTGGATGCGCCGGGCATTATTGCCCGGATTGAGCTGTTTTGCACATCAATCCATGCAAGCGTGTAGTATTTTTGCCAGCCTTGCTGATAATAGCCTCTACAAATCCTATCGAACATTCTGACTAAACACAAAGGTAACAATCATGACCACAGTGGCAGACGCTATCATCGGTAGCTGGTACAAAGACGTAGAAAACAAGCTGAAGTTTAAAGTTGTCGCCATTGATGAAAATGACGATTCAATTGAAGTTCAATATCTTGATGGTGAGATAGGCGAATACGACCATGACAGCTGGTATAACTCCACCTTTGATTACATCGAAGACCCCGAAGGCTGGAGCGCGCCTTTTGACGACATTGAAACCGATGATCTGGGCTATTCGGACACGGATGAACACAAGCCCAATGCCGAAGACATGGACATTGATGATTATCTGGATTAATGAGGAAACTGTCGCATGAAAATGAGTTCCCAGGAATTTTTAGACTGGCAATCAAAAAGAATTACTTTGCTGGCCATGTCCGGTGCCGGAAAAACAACCTTAGCCAATAAATTACCCAAAGCTAACTGGTTTCACTATTCGGGCGATTACCGGATAGGCACGAAATATCTGCGAGAGCCGATTCTGGATAATATCAAGCGCCAGGCCATGCGCGTACCATTTTTGCGCGATTTATTATTGTCCGACTCTATTTACATCTCCAATAAAATAACCGTTGATAATCTTGCCCCGGTTTCCACTTTTCTGGGCAAAGTCGGCGATCCTGCCCAACACGGCCTGTCTTTGCAGGAATTCAAACGCAGGCAACATTTGCATCATCAAGCCGAGTGCGCCGCCATGAATGATGTGCCTGAGTTTATTCATAAGGCTGAAGACATCTACGGTTACCATCACTTTATCAATGATGCCGGCGGCAGCGTTTGTGAGCTGGATTGCCCGGAAGTGCTGGAAACGCTGGCGCAAAACACGCTGATTATTTATATCAAAATACCGGATGCCTTGGAACAAACCATCATTGAGCGCGCCAAAACCGATCCCAAACCATTGTATTACCGGGAAGCGTTTCTTGATGAAAAACTCGCCGAGTTCATGCAGCTGAAAAACTATGCCGCTACCGACGTTATGCCGCCCGATGAGTTTGTGTCCTGGGTATTCCCGGAATTATTCAATTCCCGGTTGCCCCGCTATCAAGCCATCGCCGACCGGTACGGCTATACCGTCGATGCCAATGATGCCGCCGCCGTTAAAAACGAAGCGGATTTTATCCAGTTGATTAGCGATGCGCTGGCTAAACAATCATGATGATTAGCGAGCAGCCCTTATGCCGTTAGTCGCACACATTGATTTGCCGACCTTTCAACGCCTGCGCGAAGAAGGCGAAGAAATATTAACGCCGGGCCGCGCCAGTCAGCAGGATATTCGGGAAATGCACATCGGCTTGCTTAATATCATGCCTGATGCCGCATTGGAAGCGACGGAAAGACAGTTTTTCCGGCTGGTGGGCGCTTGTAATCAAATCGTTCAATTTCATGTCCATCCGTTTACCGTCGGGGGTCTACCAAGAAGCCCTGCGGCACAGGCGCATATAGACAAATATTACGAGTCTTTTGAAAAAATAAAACACGATGGCCTGGACGCCCTGATAATCAGCGGCGCCAATGTCACCCATCCCCGTCTGCCCGAAGAAGACTTCTGGGAACCGCTGATGGATGTTGTTTCCTGGGCCAAGGAAAACGTCACCTCCGTGCTTTGCTCATGTCTGGCGACTCATGCTGTTATTCAATACTGTTACGGCATAGAGCGTACCCGCTTGCCCGGCAAGCGCTGGGGTGTGTTTTCCCATAAACTGGTCAACCGCACACATCCGTTGGTGGCGGAAATCAACACCCGCTTTGACGTGCCTCATTCGCGTTTTAATGAAATATTTCAAAGCGATATGGAGCGTTGCGGGCTTAAGATCCTGGCCGCCAGCAAAGAAGCCGGGGTACACTTGGCTGTCAGTCCCGACGGTTTTCGCATTGTCTTTTTTCAGGGCCACCCCGAATACGATGACATCAGTTTGTTAAAAGAATACAAACGCGAGGTGCTGCGCTTTTATCATAGCGAAAGAAACGATTACCCGCCTTTTCCTGAGCATTATTTTGATGACACGGTGCAGCAAATCTTTACCGATTATGAAACTCATGTCAGATCGGCCAGAGAGAGCAATAAAACACTGGCAGAGTTTCCCGAAGCCCAGGTGCTGGAACATATCGACAATACCTGGAGCGATACCGCCAAAGCCGTCTTCAACAACTGGTTAGGCAAAATCTACCAACTCACCCATCGGGATAGGCGCTTGCCTTTTATGGACGGCGTCGATCCGCATAATCCCCTGGGTCTTTAGATGCACGAACACTTTTTGCAGCAGGCTATCGCGTTGGCGGCGGACAATGTCACATCCGGTCAGGGCGGCCCTTATGGCGCGGTTATCGTAAAAAATAACCAACTGATAGTTGCCAGCGGCAACAAAGTGACCAGCACACTCGACCCTACCGCTCATGCCGAGATTTCGGCGATACGCTTGGCGTGCATCAAGCTGAATGATTTTCAGCTTCACGACTGCATTCTCTACACCAGTTGCGAACCCTGTCCCATGTGTTTAGGCGCCATCTACTGGGCAAGGTTGGCAAAGGTTTATTATGCCTGTAGCCGTTTTGACGCCGCTGCCGCCCATTTTGACGACAGTTTTATTTATGATGAAATTTTGGTTCCGCCGTCAGAACGCCGCATAGCCATGCTGCATTTAAACCTGCCTAACGGCTTGCAGCCTTTTCAACTATGGGCTGAAAAAAGCGACAAGGTGGTTTATTAACGGCTCTGCCTGAATGCTGGATTAAGCCTTCCTTTACCCGACATCTATACGGAGACACCTTATGGCCATCTAATTGAAAAGATTTTTTCAAGACAAATTGAATCGCTCTGTAACGACAATGATATAGTCTTCGGTATTTCCACATCCGGGAATAGCGGTAATGTACTGGAAGGGTTTAAAAAAGCTCAGCAAATAGGTGCGTATACCATAGGCTTTACAGGAAACGACGGCGGCCTAATGGCTACTCAGGTTGACACCTGCATTATTGTTCCCTCAAATAATACGGCAAGAATTCAAGAAACGCATATTTTAATAGGCCATATTATCTGCGCTTGTGTAGAAATGGATTATTTTGTATAGGCATATATAACGTCATTGCATACAATAAACCGGAAACAACAACAATTCTGTGTTCGTCTGGTTTAAAGACTTAGAATTGAGTCTATACAGCAGATCATAAAATGATGCTCAACTAATAAAATATGAATGGTTCTATAAACTATCCGCTAATCTCCGTCATCATGCCTTGTTATAACGCCGAGGCTTTTGTGGAAGAGACCATAGCCTGTGTTTTCCGGCAAAGCTATCAGTCTATTGAATTGATTATTGTTGATGACGGTTCCACTGACCGCAGTCCTGCGCTAGTACTCGAAGCGGCAAAAAAATATCCCGCTTTAAAAGTATTTACGCAAGCGAACAGCGGTCCTTACCCGGCGCGGAATCTGGCGTTACAGCATGCNNTATTGCGGTTGGCAGAATGTCGTTGAAAACGGCCAAGACGGGCCGCCGTATGTGCCGCCCGCTTATGAAAGCGGCGATATTTTCGGCTATTTTTTAAAAGGCTGCCCGTGGCCGATTCATGCCGCGCTCACCCGCAGAAGCCTGGTCGATAAAGTGGGCGGCTTTTCGACGCGTTGCTTTAGCGCGATGGATTATGATTTCTGGATACGGCTTTCGGCGGTCAGTCAAAACATCGTCCGCGTTCCCGAGGTGCTGGCTTTTTACCGCTGGCATAATCATGGGCAGATATCGTCAGTTAAATGGCGGCAAGTCCTGGATGCCTGGCGAGTAAGAAAAGATTTTTGTTCAACTTATCCTGAATTGATATCATACCTTTCCAATGAAAAAATTCACGAGCTTATAAACAGTCCAGTTTCAAAGCAAGCATACGATGCCTTCTGGAAACGAGACTTGGCTTCTGCGCAAAAATTGTTTCGAATAATGTTTAAATTTAAAATTTGGCAAGTAAAAGACCTGAAATATATAATTCCAAGTCTTTTCCCCTATATTCTATTTAAGCGTCTATGTGACTTGTTAGATAAATAAAAATTATTTTTCCCCCGTGAAAGTCATTTATTAAAGTATGCATCAAATGTCAAAATTTGTTTATCTAATCACATCTCATAATCAGCCAACTCAAGTTATACGTTTAATTCATACTATAAGGAAACTAAGTCCTGATTCATTTATCGCAATTCATCATGATCAATCAAAATCCATACTTCTGGAAGATGATGTGACGAAAATCAGGAATGTTTATTTAATACCTAATTCCATTGAAATAGAGTGGGGGGGTATTTCTCAAGTTGACGGATTCTTGCATTCTATCAAATGGTTATCCTCGAAATTCCCTTTTGATTGGTTGGTGCTAATATCCGGCCAAGATTATCCAATTTCAAATTTGAGTCAATTTGAAACAGATATATCAACTTCATTATTTGATGGTTATTTTAGATACTTCCCCGCCTTGGGCGGTGGAGGAAATGGCTGGCCTCAAAATACAGGAAAAAAAAGATACTATTTCAAGTATTTTACATTCCCTCATTTTTTGTACTATCACCATATACCAATTGTAATTCGAAATATCATTACAAAAGCACTAACTTTAATCAACAAATCAGTTATATTGAATATAATAATCGCTGCTAAAAAAAGTAAAAACAAAATAGGCATAAAGCGGATTACTACACCCTTCAATGATAGATTTATTTGTTATGGGGGCTGGGATTGGTTTACTCTCAATAAGAAATGTATAGACAAAATTTTATCAGCAGCAGCGGCTGATAATTATTTGTTGCTAGACTATTACAAAACTACACATATACCCAGTGAGTCATTTGTCCATACTGTATTAAATAATGATGGTGAATTAAATATATCGAATAATTCACTAAGATATGTTCACTGGATAGGAAAACAATATAGTAGTAGTCCTTCAATAATTCGTAGTAGTGATTATGAGGCAGTAATGAACTCAAAAATGCCATTTGCACGTAAGTTTGATATTACCATTGACGCTGATGTACTAGATAAAATTGACAGGCAGCTAAGTGTAGATAACTAATTTTCATGCATATATAAAATATATTATTATCAATAAAAACCATGAATCGATTTACCATCTTGATGTATCACATGATTTCGGAGCCAAAAACGGCTGCTGAAGTTAAATATGCCTGTCGTCCTAAGCAGTTTGAACAGCACCTGCAAATGCTGTTAAGCGCAGGATTTAAGCCCGTTAGTATCGACGCGGTTGAAGACTATTACACACTCCAGAAACCGCTACCCGACAAAGCGTTTTTGATAACATTGGATGACGGTTTTGAGGACAATTACAGCAACGTATTTCCCATCCTGCAACGCTACAAGATACCCGCTGTGATTTATCTGGCGACAGGCTTATTGGGTAAAACCAATCAATGGATGAATGCCCCGACTTTTTCTGAACGCAAGATGTTGTCCTGGACGCAAATTCAGGACATGGCAAATCACGGCATACACTTTGGTTCACACACGGTTACTCATCCCAAGTTGACCGAATTGGATGATGACCGCGTGAGCTACGAACTCGCCGATTCAAAACAAATCATTGAAGATCGGTTGGGGGCGGAATGCAGGCACTTTGCCTATCCCTATGGCCTGCTGACTGAAAAAACGCGTGCTCTGGTGCAGCAAGCCGGGTTTAAAACAGCCTGTTCGACGCGTTCGGGTTTTAATAATGCTGAACGCGACCCTTTAATGTTGCATCGCATCGAAGTGTATGGTGACGACTCAACCTGGAAACTTAAACAGAAAGTCAGGTTTGGCATCAATGACGCGAGTTTGTTTTTCCCTTTGAAATATTATTCGGCAAGGCTGCTGGCAAGAGTGGGTTAATTCTATGGATATTAGCATTATCGTTTGTACCTATAACCGGGCCGACAATCTTAAAGACTGTTTTGATTGCCTGGCATTTCAGGAAGTCAGCAGCAATTTCAGTTGGGAAGTCTTAGTGGTTGATAATAACTCTAGCGATCATACCCTGCAATTTACTCAGGATTATGCGGCCCAGAGTAATTTTTTTCTTCGTTATACGTTTGAATCAAAACAAGGGCTTTCGCATGCCAGAAATCATGGCATAAACGTTTCCAGCGGCGCTATTTTGATTTTTATAG
>PMJA01000045.1 GCA_003158415.1 Methylobacter sp. | reverse complement strand
CAGGCACTGGCTTACCGTCAAGTGTTGAGCGTATTGTTGTCGCAGAGACGGCCGTCCTACCTGCTGGGGCGCGGTTATGACGCATTACAGACGCTTACCGATAGCTATTTGCGACTAATGGCGGATCAAGGCGTTATTTCGGCGGCACTGAGGGATGCGGCCTTGCAGGCGTCTACCATCCGCCCCGAGAGAGCGGTCGCTGAACCCGCCAAATTTATGACCGAAAAAAAGACGCAAAATGTATTACGCACACGTCTTGCCAGAACGCTGGGCGTAAAGTCCAACTATGAACTGGATCGCCTGGATTTAACCGTTAAAACGACCCTGGACTATAAAACCCAACAGGCGGTCGCCAACGCGCTCAGGCAGCTAAGTCAAGCGGATACGGCCCGCAGTGCGGGCATCCTCGGCTTCCGGTTGCTGAATGAAAACACCGATCTTACTCCCATCGTTTACAGTCTGATGTTGTTTGAGCGGGGTAAAACCGGCAATCTTTTGCGCATACAGACCGATAACTACGACGAGCCCCTTGACATCAATGAAGGCATACGGCTTGATCTGGGTTCCACCTCCAAACTCCGGACAATGGTGCATTACCTGGAACTGGTTACCGACGCGTATCAACAGTACAAAGATCATCCGGCACAGGAATTGGGCAAGATTGAACTGCACCCCCGTGACTTTTTATCGGCCTGGGTGATTGAACAGTTGCGCTTATCACCCAAAATCAATTTAGAGGATTTGCTAAATCTGGCTCTGGATAGACGTTATTCAGCCAGTCCCGGCGAATATTTTTTCACCGGCGGCGGTCTGCATCATTTTAATAATTTTACGCCCGATGAAAACGGAAAAATCATGTCAGTGCGCAATGCTTTACGTGATTCCGTAAATCTGGTCTTCATACGCCTGATGCGTGATATTGTTTATCACCACCTTTACAAGCCTGATGGCTTGGCGCGTTGGCTGGAAAGCCCCGATGATCCAAAGCGCAATGAATATCTGCAACGTTTTGCCGACACCGAAGGCAGCGTTTATTTGCAACGTTTTTACACCCGCTACCAGAATAAGACGCCGGAAGAAGCGTTGGAGATGCTGACTGACCGGGTTTATGCCAAGTCTTCCCGTCTTACCATGTTGTACCGGGCGGTTTATCCTGATAAAGATGAGATGGCGCTCAGCGCTTATCTGAATGCGCATTTGCCCAAAGCGGCACTGGCCGATGAAGACATTTATGGCCTGTACGACAAATATTCGGCGGAGAAATTTGATTTACAAGACCAGGGTTATATTACCAAGATCCATCCGTTGGAATTATGGCTGGTGGGTTATATGGCCCAACACCCTAAAGCCACGCACGCTGAAGTTATGGAGGCCAGTGTTGAACAACGCCAGAAAGTGTACCGGTGGCTGTTTAAAAACAATAGAAAAAACGCCCAGCAACGCCGCATCATGACCTTGCTGGAGGAAGAAGCCTTTAAAGAAATCCACAGCGCGTGGAAACGCGTAGGTTATCCGTTCGAGGCGTTGACGCCTTCTTATGCGACAGCCATCGGCGCATCCGGTGACAGGCCCGCCGCCCTGGCGGAACTTACCGGCATTTTGCTCAATGAGGGTATAAGACTGCCTATTGTCCGCTTTGACAGCTTGCATTACGCCCAAGGTACGCCTTATGAAACGATCATGAACAAGACGCCTGATCAAGGCCAGCGCATATTTGCGCCGGAAATCGCCAAAGTTGCACGCGGAGCGATGGTTGGCGTGGTGGCAGGCGGAACCGCATCCCGTCTCAACGGCATTTACACCGATGCTGACGGCAAACTGTTGTCGGTGGGCGGAAAAACCGGAACGGGAGATCATCGCAAGCAAATATGGGGCGCAGGTGGTCGTTTAATAGAATCAAAATTCATCAGTCGCGCCGCTACCTTTACATTTTTCCTGGGCGATCGTTTTTTTGGTGTCATCACGGCTTATGTCGAAGGCAGCAATGCCGGACTTTATCACTTTACCAGTTCATTACCGGTACAAATAGTCAAGTATCTAAAGCCCATACTGTCACCGTTGATAAACAACACGCCGTCCAAAATAGAGCCGGCTAAACCGATAGCTCAGGTGGTCGTTGCCGAAGCGGTCAAGCCCGTCATTAACGCAAGCGATCCTGTTAATCCGGTCGCAGAAGTGGCTGCCGTCAAAAAGCTTAAGCCCGCAGCTGAAATAGCGGCTGCTAAAATCGTTAAGCCTCCGGTTACAGAAGCTGTTGTCAAANNCACTAAGCCACCGGTTAAAGAAGCGGTTGCTAAAGTTGCTAAGCCCGCAGTTAAAGAAGCCCCCGCTCCAGTTAAGCCATTGGTCAAAGAAATGCCTGCTCAGGTAGTTAAGCCCTTGATCAAAGAAACACCTGCTCAAGTAGTTAAGCCCTTGGTCAAGGAAACACCTGCTCAAGTAGCTAAACCCTTGGCTGAAAATACTAAACCGTCGACTGATCAAAAAACAGCCACTACAGATAGAACCCGATATTATAAATACCCGACACCACCTAATCCGGCGCAGTAAAATTAATATTGGAAATCACCTAGCCTGGAAAATCGGTAGCGCCGCTAAGGAACGCGCATGAAATAACTTNNGTTATTTCATGCACGTTCCTAAGCCTGTCTTTTAGCCTCCAGTTCAGATAATTCCGTCGGCGTATTAACGTTAACAAATATTTCCGGCTCGGCGCTGAAATCCGCGTACACGCTGTTTTGCTGTTCCAGCCAGTACTCCATTTTACGTTGCCCGCTCGCCAAATAGTCTTGCAAGCTGGTTTTTAGCGATGTTTTTATCGCTAAAAACACCGGATGCAAACGTTCCCCATCAAAGGCGACCGCGACATCGGCATCGTTTACTGCACGGGCGGTTAACAGTTTTTGCAGATGTTCCGCTTTAATTAACGGCGTATCACAAGGCATAACCACCAGCACTTTTGCATTCGTATGGAGCATTGCAGTTAACACGCCCGCCAAAGGCCCGTCAAAACTGTCGGTTTGATCGGCAATCACCGGTAATCCAAACATCTGATAGCGCTCCCGATTACGATTAGCATTGATGAGCGACCGGTCGGCTACGGCAGTGAGCGCAGCTATGGCATAACTCACCAGCGGCCGGCCTTTATAATTCACCAAACCTTTGTCCTGATTATTCATGCGCCTGGCGAGTCCGCCGGCAAGAATAACACCGGTCACTTTTGATTGATTATTCATTGAGATCACCTGATTGTAGATGAAAAACTGAGTATAATCCTTTTGCCGAGCATACCTTTCACTTTTTGATTTATGGGAATAAGAGTCCACCGATGAAAAACAAATACCTATCGTCTATTTTAAGCTTTTGCCTGTACGCCGCTCTGACCGGCTGCACAACGACACCTGAAAAAACAGTTGAAGCCACAGCGCCCACTGAACCAACCCCTTTAGTCAACGACTATCCCACACGGGATCGCGTTGAATATGTTTTAAACTGTGTAGCACAACATGGCGGGCTTACCTACATTACACAATACGCTTGCGGTTGTAAGGTCGATAAAATCGCCGAGAAACTGACATTCAGCGAGTTTGAGTCGGCTAAAACATTTACTTATTTAAGCAAAGGACAGACAGGCGATGCGGGAGCCGTTTTTCGTGATCCTGCACAATCCAAAGATTTAAGAAAGCGGCTTAAAGATGCGGAAGCGTCTGCCGAAAAAAGCTGTTTTGTAAAATAGACCTTAGAGCTTTAGCTGCGCTTTAACGCGAGCCGTATCATCTAAGATTTGCAGCCGTGTATAAGGAATGGCTGCAAATTTCCCCCAGATGGGCGCAGGCCAGGCTTTATCGGTCTGATAGCGGACAATATGATGGATGTGTAACTGCGGAACCAGATTGCCTATAGCCGCGATATTCATTTTATCGGCCTTGTAAAGTATCGCCAGATTTTCCGCCAGATAGCTGGATTCTTCGGCCAGTGTATGCCGCTCCGCTTTGCTGAGCTGATAAATTTCCCGGATACCGGCTTTTTCCGGCACCAGGATAAACCAGGGGAACTGGCTGTCGTTCATCATCAAAATATGGCACAAATCAAAGCGGCCTATGCTGATGCAGTCTAGCTGCAAACGTTCATGTAACTGAAATGTTGTCGTCATGTTTTTTACAAAATAAAAGCAATGCTTGAAAGAGTCTAAATAACCGGTGTAATTTAGCGCCTGCTTGACACTATAACAACCATAAATAAGAAGAGGAGGTCTCTATGTCGGCACAAATCATAACTGCGCCCAGCTTATCCGATGAGCGTATGCTAAGCGTCTCATTCAAGTGGTTGCTGGGGCTGTATTCGATCATTCCGCTATGCCTGGGGCTGCAAATGGTCGACGGTTGGTTTTGGCAGGGCTTTTTAAAAGAACATTTACCTAGCAGCCCCAATCAATTTTTATTGTTTCAAATCCTGTTCGGGACGCCGCATATTATTGCCAGCACGTTGGTGCTGGTCAGCAACGCCGACTATCTGAAGTTTTTTCAGCGTAAACTCATCGTCATGACAGCGGCCATTGCGATAGTCTTTGGGGTCGGCAGTTTATTCATCCCTTATCAGGTTTTTTATGTGCTGGTGGCCGCCTGGACAGTATACCATGTACTTAAGCAACAGCATGGCGTGGCGCGTGGTGTTTGTCGGCTGCCGACATGGGCGTTTTATCTGTTATTGTGGCTCAGCGTGGCGGCGGGGCTTTTCGTTTATATCGGCATATTTCTAAAAAACAGTCTGGATGCGCAGCAAGCGGGCTGGATTAAACAGATTGCCGGAACGCTATGCGTAGGGCTGGTTTTAAGCGCTGTTTATAGTCAACGTTATGTGTCCACTGTATTCGGCAAGTGTTTTTTATGGGCCAACATTGTTCTGGTTCTCAGCAGTTTTTATCTTTACCTGCAACAGTATTATTTTCTGGCGATACTGGCTCCCCGATTGGTGCATGATGCGACGGCCTATTTTTTTTATGTGGCGCATGATTACAACCGGCATCACTCGCATCCGCAGAATTTTATGTATCGCGCCGCCGCGCGTTATCGTATTCACATCTTTATAGTGTTGCCCGTCTGTTCCTTTGCGCTGGCGTTTATTTTGCAGGCCTACGGCGACGATCTTATTAAGTTCATCACGGAATTCTTCTTCGGCGTAGGCATTCGTAAAGTCGTAACCCTGGGTTTTCTGGGCTATCTGGCATTAATGCACTATTACACGGAATCGTTTACCTGGAAGCAGGACTCGCCTTACCGGCGCTTTATCGCCTTTTCCAAGTGAACGGATTCGTTATTAATTCCGCTGCGCTAGCCACCGATTTGGTGAGCATCCCAAATTCCGCTCACCCTTCGACAAGGTTCTCCTGAGCGATAGCCGAACTTGGGATGCTCAACTGATTTTTTTAGGTTCAAGCGCCGGGTTTTTAACACGGGTTCCCATCAGGTAATCAAACCAGGGCCAGCTTATGCACCAGTTTGCGGAGCCGTCGCCGAGATGGTGTTCATAATGCCAACGCAAATGCCGCTTGGCCCATTCCGGGTCGAGGTGGGCCTTTCGGTGTTTATAATAATAAAGCGCTAAAGACCCGTACAGCGCACAGGTAAATATCGGCGACAGCATAAACAATGGGGCATTCAGTAGCACGATACCCGCCAACACCACCAATTCCTTGCTTTGGGTATTCCAGGTCGTGAGCGTCATAGATTGATAACCCGGATCGATCATGCCGTTTTGGGTGCAAACAGCATGGTGTTCCTGCAAATGATAGGCCCAAAAGCTGTGCGGCTGTTGCCCCAGCGCATGCAGAATATATTTATGCATGAACCATTCCCCTGCATTGGCATAAAGTAAGCCCGCAATAAATTGAAGCGCTAAGGCCAACATGGATAACTCAAATCCCCAGCCAGTTTTGAGGCTTTAAATAGCTTTCATAAAGTATCGCTTCCGGGCTGCCCGGTTCCGGTTGCCAATTGTATTTCCAGCGGGCCTCCGGCGGCATCGACATCAAAATCGATTCCGTGCGACCGCCGGATTGCAGGCCGAACAAGGTGCCGCGATCATAAACCAGATTGAATTCCACGTACCGGCCTCGGCGATACAGTTGAAAATCGCGCTCCCGCTCGCCGTAAGGCGTGTTTTTCCGTTTTTGCACAATAGGCAAATACGCGTCGCTAAAATGGTCGCCCACGCTTTGCATAAAAGCAAAACACCGGTCAAATTCCCATTCATTCAAATCATCAAAAAACAAGCCGCCCACGCCGCGCGTTTCGTTCCGGTGCGGCAGGAAAAAATACTCGTCGCACCATTCTTTATAGAGCGGATAAACAGTGTCGCCGAAAGGCAGGCAGGCGGCGCGGGCAGTTTTATGCCAGTGCAAGACATCGTCTGTAAACGGATAAAACGGCGTCAAATCAAAACCGCCGCCGAACCACCAGATGGCGGGCGAGCCGGGTTTCTCGGCGATTAAAAAGCGCACATTGGCGTGCGAGGTCGGCACATAAGGATTTTTGGGGTGTATCACCAGCGACACGCCCATCGCATGAAACTGCCGGTTAGCCAGTTCC
>PMJA01000235.1 GCA_003158415.1 Methylobacter sp. | reverse complement strand
CAATAAAACCAACGGCGTGACGCCACGGCGTTGGTTAGCCGCCTGTAATCCGGAGCTTGCGAGTCTGATCACGGAAACCATAGGCGACGGCTGGGTCACTGATTTATCGCAGTTAAAAAAGCTGGAACCCTACGCTGACGATGCGCACTTCAGACAGCGCTGGCGGGCGATCAAACAGGCGGCCAAACAGCGCTTGATCGACTATAAAAAAGCCAAACACGGAACGGATCTGCATTTGAATGTCGACGCCCTGTTCGATGTGCAGGTTAAACGCATCCATGAATACAAGCGCCAACTGTTGAATGTATTGCATGTTATTCATCTTTATAACCATATTAAAAAAGGTGACGCCGGTAACCGGGTGTCCCGATGCGTATTAATCGGCGGTAAAGCGGCTCCCGGTTACCGGATGGCAAAAAAAACCATCAAATTGATTAATAATGTCGCCAAAGTTATCAATGCCGACCCTGATACCTGTCATAAGTTATCCTTGTTGTTTTTGCCGGATTACCGCGTTTCAGCGATGGAAAAAATATGTCCGGGCGCTGATTTATCAGAACAAATATCCACCGCTGGCAAGGAAGCGTCGGGTACCGGCAACATGAAGCTGATGATGAACGGCGCGATTACTATCGGCACACTGGACGGCGCCAATATTGAAATCCGTGAAGAAGTGGGCGATAAAAACTTTTTCCTGTTCGGCTTAACGGAAGAACAAATCGAAGCAAGACGGGGCCACTATGATCCTGTCGCTATGATCGACCAGGATGAAGACTTGCAACAGGTCATGCAGCTGCTGGAGTCCGGCCACTTTAATCAATTTGAACCGGGGCTGTTTGACGACCTGATCAACTCCATAAAAAGCCCGCATGATCCCTGGATGACGATAGCCGATTTCCGTAGCTACATTGATACCCAGCAACGCGTTGAAGACGCTTATCGGGATAAAGATCACTGGACCAAAATGAGTATATTGAATTGTGCGAACAGCGGCAAGTTCTCTACTGACAGGACGATAGGCGAATATAACAGGGAAATCTGGAAATTAAAGCCGCAGCCGGTAAGGCATAAATAGTCTTTTCAACTTGGCAAAAAAAACATCTCACTTACCATCACTATGGGCGACACTTCGAAAAACCTTGTTTTTCCTGGTCGCGTCATCAATTGCTGCGGTCGTGTTATTGCGCTGGCTGCCTGCGCCAACCACGACTTTTATGCTGTACCGGCATTATGAAGATTTAGTCGACGACCACTCATTCAAAGCCATAAATTATCAATGGCTGAGTGCAAAAAACATTTCCCCCAATGCGATGGCGGCGGTGATCGCCTCCGAAGACCAGCTGTTTTACCAGCATTTCGGCTTTGATTTAAAATCCATAGGCTCATCAATCAATGCCTACATCAATGGTGGACAAAGGCTTCGGGGCGCCAGCACCATCAGCCAACAAGTCGCCAAAAACTTATTTTTAACGCCATCGAAAAGCTTTATCCGCAAGGGTTTGGAAGCCTGGTTTACGCTATTGATTGAAATAGTGTGGAGCAAGGAGCGGATATTGACGGTTTACCTGAATATAGCCGAATTCGGCGACCATTTATTCGGCATAGAAGCTGCCAGCCAACGTTATTTCGGCATCCCCGCAAAAAACCTCAGCCGCCCGCAAGCCGCCATGCTCGCCGCCACCCTGCCCAATCCGCTACGCCTGAAAGCCGCGCAGCCTTCCAGCTATGTCATCAGAAGGCAGCAATGGATACTCAGGCAAATGCGTAATTTGGGGGATGGGCGTGATTCGGCTAGCGATTAGAACGTTAACGGTTTATTGCCATAACCGCCGTATCTGTTGCAAGGGTTATTCAGGATTCCGCAGGAAGGTAAGTAATGTTTCAGCCGCAATCTGGTAGCCACTTGAACCCTAGTGGGTATCATCAGGCAGGTAAACATCCTGTTCTCCATTGTGGATTGCGGAAATCAGCGCAAGATCAATACGTGACATAACTTCAGGGAGATAGTCGGAAAGCTCGGAAAGTAGCTACTGTCGTGAAAAACTTTTGTCGCGAGTAAAATTTATTGTAAGCCTTGGGTATCTTCCACTTATTGAACAATGAGATTGATGAATGCGACATCCTCTGGGTTATCCCTCAGATATACCTCTCTTGCATGATCAATGTCTGCTAGATGTGCCTCGATATTCTTTCGGGTGAGCCGGACACCAAAATCCCAAGGAATATGACTTTGGGTTTGCTCAGCATCGAGAATGCGCTCCAGTATCCATCCACCAACGACGGTTTTGTAGTGCGACCATTCCCAGAAATATTGCATATTAGCGTTTGCTGTCCCAAGAGGCGGAACATTCTCAATTGTAACGCTATTATATCCAGAGAAATCCCATAGCGTGACTTGGGATTGATCTCCACCGTGCGTTTCCTGATTTGCATCGTCAACTATCTTGACAAGTTCTCTTTTCCAGTCTTTGAAATTGTTCCACCCGCCTCGAGCTCTCATTTGCTCCTGCTCCCATGCATGAGTAGGACTGATGAATAAATACAATGTTACCCCTTGCCGCCTTGCCTGATTAATCATTGCCTTAAACTCATCCATAGATGTCGGTATATTTTCATGCGCAAGCTTAGAAACAGTAGGTCGCTTGTTCGTTACTTCTTTCAGATATCCCTCGAATGCTTCCCTAACGCCCCCGAATTCGCTAATGAAATCGACATAATACTTAGAGGTTCGTTGACCTTGGTGCGTAAATTCAGGGGGTATATGCTGGCAGCGTATCGTTTGATATGACGCAAACAAGGTCTCTAATGACAAAGATTTTTGCACAGCTTCGCAGCGAGTCGCTATTTTTGAGNNCTCCTGTCTCGCAGCGGAGGAGTCGTGCGTTTCGCCTTGTTTCATTGCCAATATCTAATAATTCTGGCTTCAATCCGGGTTTTAGTCCTCCCTTATCAAAAGATCCATAATCCAGCCCAACGATTACAATATTTGCACCGGACAAGGCAATCGCGTGCTCAAACAGGATTCTTATCTCGCTGATGTTAGCGCCATCGATAGCCAGATTGTAAGTACGCTTGCCAGCCAGAGCAGGGTGTAACGGATCTAGGCCGTGGGCTGCTCGTGAAGTACCAAGAAAAATCACCGGCGGCCGCATACGAGAGACTTCAAACACTTTCGATAAGCGTTGATTACGACGTAAGGACGGCTTTTCATGGTTGAAACCAACTTTATCAATCCAACCATTCAAATTGTATGGGTCAACGATTACATTTACAGTCGCGACAACTGAGCACACGAATACGCTCATCACCAAGCAGGTCGAAAGAAACAATTTATGTGCGCAATGTATAGTCATTTCGGATCAAAACTGAAAGTAAAGAAACTCGGACACTCGGTTCATGCTGCATAAGGCCATAGCGAATACAAAGCCGATGAGTAATGCAAAAATTTGATTAGGCCGCCAGGATAAATGTTGAGCTGGCTCTTTTATCTCCTCCAGTGCTGGTTTAAAGCTTGCCATGATCTGCTGGGTATTGGGTGTCAACCAGACTAATATCCATAGAGCGGCGATCCACTCTATCATGACATTATTCTCTCCCCCGATTGCAGGAAGTGGCCCGAAATGGATTCCCCAGCTATCCATAAGCTGTATCAGTCGCCAATGGAACAATCCATACCAACTCCCATGCAAGTTAATGCCATTGAAACCAGCCATACCACGTAAGATGGAAAGCACTGCATCAAAACCTCCGGCCCGAAAGAATACCCAGCCTATAACAACGACAACAAAGGTCAGCGTCATGCCTACGAAACGTCCTAGCGCGTGAAAGTAAAGAAGGAAATACCCAGAGGCAGAATGATGGGATCGATATGCCATTCCAGGTTTAATGCGAGGCTGGCGCTTTCGACGAAAAAATTGGCGTATTTGTAATATCCAAGTAGGCCTAGATTGGCCACGATGCCTAAACCAAGAACCCATTTTTTGCGCCGGACGCGACCTTGCGTATGCTCTTTGGAAAGCGTCATGCCGACGGCATAATTGAAGAAAATGGAACCTAGCAGTAAGCCAACATAAGCGGGATTCCACCAGCCATAAAAAAACAACGACGCCGAAAACAACCACAATGCAGCAAGTGGCCGATTGTATCGGCCAATTTGGAAAAAGACAATAAACGTGAGCGGCAGGAAAACAAATAGAAATGCGTAGGAATTGAAAAGCATGTTCAGTATCGGGAGGGTTAGTTTTACAAGGACTGATTAGGAATGCTTTATCTGCAATAATATGATAGTAGCAGGAATCAGTGGTGCAGTAAAACTTCCCTGCTATAATTCAAACTATTCAGGTGAACGCTACCGTCTTTTTCCGATCAGCGGTAAGCCGACACCAGCATTTTGAACTACTTTTAATTGAAGAACGTGTTAGCCTAGGCGTCAAATATCCTCTGTGTGGCTAACTTTATACTTTGTGTTTACGCTTTTTTTTAATATATTATCAGCTTTTTTGGGAGGAAATATGTGTTTTAGTGCCAATATGTCGCTGGGGTTGGGGGTTATCGGTTTCGCGGCGTCCAGCGTGACGTTTCTCGATAAAACCGAAACTTTTTGGGTGCGGGTCGCAAGATCTTATGCTATTTTCCATTTTTCGCTGATGGAGTTCATACAATATTTTGCCTACCCGGTGGCCGATCAATGCGGCTATGGCACCAACTACTTTTTAAGTGAATTATCAACTTACCATATCGCTTTGCAGGCCTTGGCGATTATGCCCGCATTGGCGTCTTACTCCTCCGACAAAACCGCGTTAAAGCAGGCGACTATATTCGGCGGCACTTTAAGCTTTTTATTCCTCATCTGTTCGGTACTGCCCAAGGAGATGCAGCTTTTTGATGCCGCGCCCCACTTTATCGGCAATATGGTGTCGTGCTTGTTTATGGGCACTTATCATATCGGTTATCACATATCGAGTGCCTTCGGTACCTTCGTTACTCACGGCTCGCTGTTTGCGCTGGCATTGAGCGGCTTTGTCTGGAAAAATAACAAGCGGATTTCCAGCTACCATTTGTTTATGGCGCTCATGACCTTATTTATGCCGCAGTGGGTATTGGGTGTTTCAACCGGCGAAGCGGCGGCGATTTATTGCTTTTATTCGATACCCATTACCGTGAGCTTTATGCCGTATTTTAAGAATTTCTTTACGGGTCACGACTACATAGACGATCGGGATTTTGTTTAAACGTTGTATGGGTCTGCGAACGGTCACGATTTGAGCTTTTTTGAAACCCCTCACCCCAACCCTCTCCCGAGGGGCGAGGGAGACAAACAAAAGCAGTAATTCGCACCCTTGTTGGATATATTCCCGTCAACGAAGCTGTTGATCCAAAGCCCATTGCACATGCTCTCTGACCATGTCAGAAGCATGTGCAAGCATAGGTTTTAAGGCCTCGATAATCAGCGGCGAGCTGGGCGCATTACCCAGGGCGACGGCGATGTTTCTCAACCAGCGGTCATGGCCTATGCGGCGTATCGCCGAACCTTCGGTTTTCGCTAAAAACTCAGTTTCACTCCAGGCGAAAACAGTCAGCAATTGTTGGGTATTGAGCTGGTGTCGTGGATTAAAGTCTTTTTCGCCGGTCATTTTGGCAAACCGGTTCCACGGGCAAATAATCTGGCAGTCATCGCAGCCATAAATACGGTTGCCGATTAGCGGCCTGAATTCCTCAGGAATGGAGCCATGCAGTTCGATGGTTAAATAAGACACGCAGCGCCGCGCATCAACCTGAAAAGGTGCAACGATGGCTTGGGTCGGACAGATGGACAGGCAAGCCGTACAGGCCCCGCAATGTGCGCTGGCGGGATTATCTACCGGTAACGGCAAATCCGTAAACAGTTCACCTAAAAAAAACCATGATCCGGCTTTGCGGTTGATAACATTGGAATGCTTGCCTATCCAGCCTAAACCCGCTTTTTCGGCCAGAGCTTTTTCCAACACGGGCGCGCTGTCGACAAAAGCGCGCATACCCAGATTGAATTCCGGCGGCCTACTGCCTGATGAAACTTCCGTCTGTATTTTGTCGGCCAGTTTTTGCAGGCGGTTACGCATCATTTTGTGATAATCACGGCCTAAGGCATAGCGCGATATATAGGCCGAGGTCGGATCTGCCAAAGATTGATTCATGGCGGCAGTCGATTCCGACAAATAATCCATACGCACGGAAATAACCCTGACCGTACTGGCGTGTAATAACTCAGGGTGACTGCGTTTAAGGCCATGACGCTGCATATAATCCATGTCGCCATGAAAGTTATTTGTCAGCCAGTTTTGCAAATGGCCTTCGGCAACCGTCAAATCGGTGTCGGTAATACCCACCTGCCCAAAACCTAGATCCAGCCCCCACTGCTTGATCTGCAAGGCCAGACTGGCCAATTTTTGGGGGCTGATTTCGTTCATCCTAGAAAAATAAACAGCTCACCACAGAGGCACAAAGGCACAGAGATACGAAGTTCACAGAAAATCAAAGTGCCGGAATTCATCCACCCATCTCCCGATGGGAGTCGTATACTTTATTTCCAACCTGATGGTTTTCCTCTGCGCTCTCCGTGTCTCTGTGGTGATCCGACATTCTTAGGTTCGTAGTGATCGTGTAGCGACTAAACGCTGCTACGTGCTCTGGGTTTCTTGCTTGCGTTACCGGAAGGTTTGCGCGCCTGACTTGAGTTTCTGGGCGGACGCGGAGCGCGTGGCGGTTCTGGAGGCATAGGCGGTGCAACCTCGGCCGCTTCAAATCCGGCGATCTGTTCGCGTTTAATAGGCTTGCCGATTAACTTTTCAACCATGCGCAAGGCCGCGACTTCATCATGAGATACCAGCGATATGGCTTGTCCTTCTTCCCCTGCCCGACCGGTACGGCCAATTCTATGTACATAGTCGGCCGGCGCTCTGGGCAACTCATAATTGACGACATGAGGAAGCAGCGCAATATCAATGCCGCGCGCCGCCACATCGGTAGCCACCAACACCCTGATCTCGCCCGCCTTGAACCCGGACAATGCACTGGTTCTGGCACCCTGGCTTTTATTGCCGTGGATGGCGGCGGCTTTAATATTAATCTTGTTGAGTTTTTCCGTCAGCCTATTAGCGCCATGCTTAGTGCTGGTAAATACCAGCACCTGTTGCCAGTCATTGGATTTTATCAAATGGCATAGCAGTTCTGCCTTGCCGGCTTTATTGCACAGATAAGCGATTTGCTCGACGGTTTCTGCGGCCGTGTTACGGGCCGCCACCTCGATTTTGATCGGATTGACCAGCAAGCCCGTCGTGAGCTTACGTATGTCTTCGGAAAAAGTCGCTGAAAACAACAGGTTTTGACGTTTTTTCGGCAGCAGTGCGATAATTTTGCGTATATCGCGAATAAAGCCCATATCCAGCATGCGGTCTGCTTCGTCCAGCACCAGTGTTTCCACTTTATCCAGCTTAACGGCATTTTGATTGATTAAATCCAGCAAACGACCGGGCGTCGCCACCAGCACATCGACACCGCCTCTTAAGCGCATCATCTGCGGGTTGATTTTTACGCCGCCGAACACGACTTCGGTTTTTAAGCGCGGATGTAAATGCGCGCCATACTTGCTGACCGACTCGCCGACTTGCGCCGCCAACTCGCGGGTGGGCGTTAAAATCAACACCCTGACCGGGCGGTTTGCGCCGTAGTTATGCTGGGATAAGCGATGCAAAATAGGCAAGGCGAAACCGGCGGTTTTACCGGTGCCTGTTTGCGCTGCAGCCAGTAGATCATGACCGTTTAAAACCGCAGGAATGGCCTGTAATTGTATCGGGGATGGCGTAGAATAACCGGCATCAGCAATAGCGCGTAACAGCGGGTCTGATAAACCGAGTTTTGAAAATGGCATGTAGTGGATCTCTGTGAAAGGCTGCTCATGCAGCACACGGTAAGTGAATTTAAATAGTCAAAGCTGTTTGTAATATAACACAAAAAAGCTGGAATTACCCGGCGTTGGTTTTGGTATGCTATGCAACGGCTAGATGAAGGGCGAACACTGCCATACCTTCTGTCAATAGACATCTTTACTTAAAAACCGATTTTTTCTCACTTTGTGATAAAGCGTCGGCTGTTATTCTATATAATGTTCCCGTAACTCCTCCCCACCCTCTTAAAGAAATTCTAAAATGCCCTTATTACGCTTAACGAACATCTCTATCGCTTATGGAACCCACGCTTTATTAAAAAACTCCGACTTTCAGCTGGATGCCGGTGAAAGAGTCGGCTTGTTAGGCCGCAATGGCGAAGGCAAGTCAACCTTGATGAAAATTATTGCCGGTAATGTGCTGCCCGATCATGGCGATATTTGGCGGCAGCCTGAGTTAAGGCTGGCATGGCTGGAACAATCACCCGATTTGCCTGAAGACGCAACTATTTATGATGCGGTTGCCGGTGGTTTGGGAGAGCTGGGGGAATGGATTACCCGTTATCATGCACTGACTTTATCAATGGATTATGATGATGACAAGGCCTTAAACGAGTTGGGTGATTTGCAGCATCAGCTGGAAATACATAATGGCTGGCATTTTCAACAACGAGTTGAAACGACCTTAACAAAATTGGATTTGCCGGGCGATTTAAAAATCAGCGGCTTGTCGGGCGGCTGGAAACGGCGCGTGGCTTTGGCGCGCGCTTTGGTCATTGAGCCGGAAGTGCTGTTGCTGGATGAGCCGACCAACCATCTGGATTTTGAAAGCATTACCTGGCTGGAAGAGCAGTTGCTGAATTTTCAGGGGGCTGTCTTGTTTGTCACCCATGACCGGTCATTTTTGCAAAAACTGGCGACCCGGATTGTTGATTTGGATCGCGGCAATCTGGTGTCGTGGGCGGGCAATTATGACGATTATTTGACCCGAAAAGCCGCAGCTCTCGAAGACGAAGCTAATCAAAATGCCGAGTTTGACAAAAAACTGGCGGATGAAGAAGTCTGGATCAGGCAGGGCGTAAAAGCGCGGCGCACGCGCAATGAAGGCCGCGTCAGAGCCTTGGAAAAATTGCGTAATGAGCGGGCACAACGTCGCCTCCAGCAAGGTACAGCACGGATGGCTTTGGAAAAAGGTGATGCGTCGGGCAAAAAAGTCATCGACGTGGACGATATTTGTTTCGGCTATGGCGACCGGAAAATTATCAATCATTTTTCTACTCTCATTCAACGCGGCGACAAAATTGGCTTGATAGGCGCTAACGGCGCCGGTAAATCGACCTTATTAAAGTTATTGCTAAAGCAGCTGGAGCCGAACAGCGGCACGGTAGAGCAGGGCACAAAATTGGAAATCGCCTACTTCGACCAACTTCGTGATCAGCTCGATCCTAATTTAACCGTTGCCGACACCGTTGCCGATGGCAATGATTTTGTCGAAATAGCGGGCAACAAACGTCATGTCATGTCGTACTTGGGTGATTTTTTGTTTGCGCCAGCCAGAGCGCGTTCACCGGTAAAAAGTTTGTCGGGCGGCGAAAAAAATCGTCTGTTGTTGGCGCGATTGTTCACCAAACCGGCCAATTTGATCGTTATGGATGAGCCGACTAACGACCTGGATTTGGAAACCCTGGAATTGCTGGAAGAAAAACTGGTGAATTATGACGGCACTTTATTGCTGGTCAGTCATGACCGGGCTTTTCTGGATAACGTGGTCACCAGTGTTTATGTGCTTAACGGTAACGGCGATGTTGATGAGTTTGTCGGCGGCTATACGGATTGGATGGGCTATGTTCAACAAGCTCAGGCCGACAAGCCCTCAGTTGCATCAAAAAAGTCGGAGCCGACAGCCAAGCAGGAAACACCTGCTGCCAAAAAGAGGAAATTAAGTTTTAAAGACCAGCAAGAGCTGAATAAGCTGCCGGAAATGATAGACGAGCTGGAAACCAAGCAAGCGGCGTTAACGTTGCAAATCAGTTCATCGGCTTTTTATAAAAAAGATCCGTTGGCGATTGCAAAAACCTTGGACGAATTGAAAGCCATAGAAGCCAAGCTGGAGCAGGTTTATGCGCGCTGGAATGCACTGGAAGCACTGACGGAAGACAGTGCCGGTTAAAAAGTCGTTGCAACAAAAGCCAATCTCGATTATCCTTGTCGGTTCCCAAAAGCGGTACGGGAAACGATAAATAGGAGAGATGGCCGAGTGGTCGAAGGCGCACGCCTGGAAAGTGTGTATACGGTAACGTATCGAGGGTTCGAATCCCTCTTTCTCCGCCATTAATAGTTGGGGTGTTAGCTCAGCTGGTAGAGCAGTGGACTCTTAATCCATAGGTCCGGGGTTCGAACCCCCGACACCCCACCAACTAAATCAAGGCCTTACGAGCAATCGAAGGCCTTTTTTATTGCCTTTGTTTTTATTTAATTTGAAATGTAACCGGTTTGTAACCGCATTTGCTCAATGCCTGGCGCAAATCGTCAATATTTAGCTGTTGTAAAACACCCGCAACACTTGCCGGAATTTCAGGTACAAAAAAGCCAATAACCCGTTAAGGTTACCAGCTTTATATCTTGTAATTATTTTCCAAACAAAAAAGTAAAGCCACGCTATAAAAACCTTATAAAGAGTATTAAATTTGTCTCTAAGCTATAGAGTTATGGGCTTTATTTGATAGCTTCTAAAATGAGCCTCAGTTGTATCAGGTATTAATTGCCTCAGTTCGACCCAACTTTTTACTTCCTATTTGTTAATTACAATTCTAATTATCTTCCAACTTTAAAAAATTGGGCTGTTGAGTTTTTCTTTATTGTGGTCTAGACTGGAGGCACTCTTTAGAGTTTTGGCTATATCTTCTTATTCTAGTAGTCGGCCAATGTTA
>PMJA01000339.1 GCA_003158415.1 Methylobacter sp. | reverse complement strand
AATTTTTCCGGATCCGGAAAAATTTGATCCTGATCGTTATTCAGAAGCACGCCAGGAGGATGTCAAGCCTTTCAGCTGGATTGCCTTCGGCGGCGGCAAACACAAATGTACCGGCAACGCTTTTGCCATGTTGCAATTAAAGGCGATTTTTAGCATTCTCTTACGCCGGTATACCTTTGAACTGATCGATGATAAAGATAATTATCAGGATGATTTTACCCAAATGGTGGTGCAACCCTTATCACCTTGTCGTATTCGGTACATAAAACGCACAGACATTAATGAAATAGCTGCTGGGTCAGCAATACCTGACGCGCAAGAAAACGTACAAACCGGCCCCGGCTTTCACATAAAAATCGACAGGGAGCTTTGCCAGGGTCATGCAACCTGTATGGCTGAAGCACCTGAGCTTTTCCAGGTAGACGATGCCGGTAACGTATCTGTTTTACAAGAAAATCCGTCGCTGGATTTGCTGGAAAAAGCCCAACAAGCCGAAAAATATTGCCCAACCAAAGCAATTAAAATTCAACTCAATTAACGTGCATGAGAGACTAAGAATGGCTGCATATCCCCGAGCAGAACTTGAAGAAATGGTTGAACGTTGGTTGCAGGCGAACCGTGACGCTGAAAAGGAAGGTAACTGGCCCAAATATCTGGGTGCGATGTATACCGATGACGCTGAGTATCGCTGGAATATTGGCCCCAATGAAGAGTTTGTAGCGCGTAGCCGTAAAGAGATAGAAGAATGGGCTTTAGGCGTACAAATGGAAGGCTTTGAAGAATGGCGCTATCCGTACCACCGTATTTTAATTGATGAAAAACAGGGTGAAGTGATAGGCTTGTGGCGTCAGGTGTCGCCTGCATTGCGTGAAGACGGCACGCATTATGAAGTGGCTGGCATAGGGGGTTCCTGGTTTCGCTACGGCGGTGATTATAAATGGGAATGGCAGCGGGATTTTTTCGACTTAGGCAATGTGAAAGCCTTGTTTTTTGAATTGGCCGCCGACGGCAAGCTCGACCCGGCCGTGAAAAGAAAAATAGGCAAACTGGCCAAAGGGCAATTGTTGCCCGGTCATGAACATTTGCGCAAACCGCCCGGTTTATGGAAAAAACTGCAAGGCTGGCTGGCGATGGTGCGGATTGCTTTGTTTAATAACTGAACCCATAAAAATCTATGCTCAATGTAAAACCAAGTTGGAAACACTGGCGACTGCTCACCGATAAAGGCCGACAAATATGGGCGTTTAAGCCCGGAGTCGGCACTATCGATGAACACCTGCAAAATGTCGATAACATCTCGGACGAAGACACGCTCCGATTTGGCGACGATTTCCAGTTTGATAAATTCAGCAACCCCAATTCCGGCGATCAGGTTTACCGGCACGCCGCCATTAACGCCAAATTCAAGGAATTTACCGGGACTATTCCGCAATCAGGAAATCCGCAAACGCAAGCCGCCGCCGATGCCCTGATTAAAGCCATGAACTACTTTGCCTGTCTGCAAAGCGATGACGGTCATTGGCCGGGCGATTACGGCGGCCCGCTGTTTCTGTTGCCCGGCTTGCTGATCGCGGCGTATATTTCCGACAGCCCGTTTCCCAAAGCCCATCAGGAAATGATGAAGCTTTATCTGTTTAATCATCAAAATAAAGATGCCGGTTGGGGTATGCATATCGAAGGTGATTCGACGATGTTCGGCACCGTCATGCAATATGTATCGTTGCGGATACTGGGCGTCGATAAAGATCACGGGCAACTGATCAGGGCCAGGGCCTGGATCAAAAACAACGGCGGTGCCACCGGCATACCTTCGTGGGGTAAGTTTTATCTGTCGATTTTGAATTTGTACGACTGGCAGGGCTTTAACAGCCTGTTTCCAGAAATGTGGTTATTTCCAAAGTGGCTGCCGATGCATCCGTGGCGTTACTGGTGCCATACCCGCATGGTTTACCTGCCGATGGCTTATTGCTATGCACAGCGCATTAAAGCACCTGAAAATAAACTGATTTTGTCATTAAGGGACGAGCTTTATAACGAGGATTTCGCGGCGATTAACTGGCCGAAACAACGCAATGCGGTGTGCGCAAAAGATTGTTATACCACGCCTTCGCCGGTGTTGAAGTGGATGAATTTTTTCACCAATCACTATGAGACCTTCGCCTGTTCCTGGCTAAGAAAAAAGGCTACCGACTATATTTTAAAATACCTTAATGCCGAAGATGAACAGACCGATTACATCGACATAGGGCCGGTCAATAAAGCCATAAATTCTATTTGTATCTGGCATGCCTACGGCAAAGACTCGGAGCAGTTTAAAAAGCACAGCGCGCGTTGGTACGATTATTTATGGGTTGCCGAAGACGGCATGAAAATGAGCGGCTACAACGGCTCGCAGCTTTGGGATACCGCTTTTGCAAGCCGCGCCATGCTGGAAAGCGATTTGGGTAAACTATTCCCGGAGACGATTGCAAAAAGCTATAAGTTTATCGATTTGTCGCAGATCAAAGCGGAACATGCGACCCATGCCGAGTTTTTCCGTCATCCCATGATCGGCAGTTGGCCGTTTTCGACCGCCGAGAACGGCTGGCCGGTTGCCGATTGCACGGCTGAAGGCTTGAGCGCCGCGTTGGCCGTCCATCATTCAGGCTTGGTGGAGCCTGCAATAAGCGAATCGCGTATACATCAGGGAGCCGATAGTGTCCTGTCTTATCAAAATCCCGATGGCGGCTGGGCGACCTATGAATTGACGCGCGCACCAAAATGGCTAGAAAAACTCAATCCCTCCGAAGTGTTTGCCGACATAATGATAGACTATTCATGGACGGAATGTACGGCGGCCTGTGTCATCGCTTTACTGGACATTCAGGAAAGCTATCCTGGCTATAAAAATAGCGAAATACATCAGGCAATTACCGCAGGACTGCATTTTATTCTTAAGCAACAAAAGCCCGATGGCTCCTGGTATGGCGGCTGGGCGGTCTGTTTTACTTATGCAACTTGGTTTGGCGTAGAAGCGCTTAGTAAGGCCCGAGGCAAGGGTTATTATGACGATGCGGTTCTAGTGGTTGCCATCAATAAAGCCTGTTCTTTTTTAGCCGATAAGCAAAAAATAGATGGCGGTTGGGGAGAGACTTTCGAATCTTGTTCCAAATTGGTTTATACTGAGGCGAAGACGTCTCAAGTGGTTAATACCGCTTGGGCGTTAATGGCGCTGATGGCCGCCGATTTTGGCGATAAAAAGCTTATCGAAGCCGGTATTAATGTATTGTTAAGCAGACAAACCGACCTCGGCGATTGGGCGCAGGAAAGTATTTCCGGCGTTTTTAATTATAACTGTATGATAACCTACGCAAATTATAGAAATATTTTTCCTATTTGGGCGTTGGGGCGATACTATAGGCTATCTGTTCAGAAATGATAAAAGAATTAACGCAGTTTAAAGTAGGCGTAGCAAGTAGCTTAATATGAAATCAGAATTCGATATTTGCATTATCGGCGCGGGCATGGCGGGCGCCACCATAGCTGCTTATCTCGCCCCCAAAGGCATTAGGATCGCGCTAATCGATCATTGTTTTAAGGAGAAAAAGCGTATCGTCGGCGAGTTGTTGCAACCCGGCGCTGTGTTGTCTCTGGAGCAAATGGGATTGCGGCATTTGCTGGACGGTTTTGATGCGCAGCCGGTGGATGGTTACGCGTTGGTGCAAGGCGACGAAAAAACAACCATTCCTTATCCACATCACTATACCGGGATGGGTTTGCATAATGGGCTGTTTTTACAGAAAATCAGAGCCTGTGCATTACAGAATGAATCGGTTAAGCAAATACACGGCAAGGCTTTGCATTTGCTTGAAAATGAGCGGAATGAAATTATTGGCGTGAGTTACCGGGAGTCGCAGACGTCCGAGATAAAGACCATTCATGCGCCTTTAACCATTACCAGCGACGGGTTCTTCTCAAATTTTAGGGGAGATCTCAGCAACAATAAAAAAACCGTAACCTCTTATTTTATCGGTTTGATTTTAAAAGACTGCGACGTGCCTTTTCCAAAACACGGGCATGTATTCTTATCGGGGCCGACGCCGTTCATTTGCTATCCGGTTTCCAGTCATGAATCCCGGATTTTAATCGATTTTCCGGGTGAACAGCTGCCCAGAAAACAGTTGTTGCAAGCGCATTTGGATGCCAATGTCACGCCGTATATTCCCGAATCTATGCGTAACAGCTATGAACAAGCCATACAGGCGGGCGGCTTTAAGGTTATGCCCAATCACTACATGGCGGCCAAGCCGATTATCAGGAAAGGCGCGGTCATGTTGGGTGATGCTCTTAATATGCGTCATCCCTTAACCGGCGGCGGCTTGACTGCCGTTTTTTCGGATATACAAATATTGAGTGCGCATTTATTGGCGATGCCTGATTTTTCTAATACCGATTTGATGCACCAAAAAATAGAAGCGTATTACCGTGATCGGCAGAGCGCCAATGCCAATCTTAATATACTGGCCAACGCGCTGTATGGCGTGATGTCTAACGATTTGCTTAAAACGGCGGTATTCAAATACCTGCAATGCGGCGGCGCTAATGCGCAGGAATCGATTGCTATTTTGGCGGGATTAAATAGGAATCATTATTCACTGATCAAGCAATTCTTTTCTTTGGCGGTGTTCGGCGCCTACGATTTAATGCGTCAAAATAGTGCGAACCTGCCCAAGGCGACAAAAATCCTGAGGGATGCCTTCACCATCATCAAGCCCCTGGCTAAAAACGAGCTTACGGTGTCGGCGGTAGTCAGCGGTTGTTTCAAAAGATAAACATCGGGTTTTTCTAGGAGGCTGTCCGAGAATAG
>PMJA01000211.1 GCA_003158415.1 Methylobacter sp. | reverse complement strand
CGGGCAATGCCGTTATGTTAAGTCCCGGCAGTTGTTGCAGCAGCTTCAACGCGCCCGCTTCTTCGCGCATGACATTTTTTAACGAGCACGGCGTATGCAGACACACCGATGCCGTTAATGGCGTCAGTCGCTCGCCAAGATTGCAGTCGGATAAACTTAAAAACCGGCTAATATCCACCACTTTATCGGCAAATTCACGCTGACCGTATTCCTGTAGCTGACCGCCGCAACCGCTGGCGATAGTCACAATGGCCTCTAAATTGCGCTCGGAAAAGGCGCTGCAATTGATTTTTTCCAGCCGTCCGGCGGTTTCAAGATCGCCATCATGTAAATCCAGAGCGCCGCAACAGGTTTGCTGTTCGGGTAACGACACATTAAAGCCGACGGCGGTTAATACCTTGATGGCCGCAGTTACCGTTTCTTTGTCCAATAAGGAACCCATGCAGCCGGTAAACAAACCCACTGTGCCTTTTACCTCGCCGGAGGCGGAATAATACGGCTTTAAAGGTTCCCGATTAGTTTGATCTGTATCAGGCAATAAGCGGTCAATTTTGTCCAGTCTTAATAGTTTAGGCAATTTGAGTAATCGCGCCGTTTTTTGCAAGCGGCTGGTCTGATATACAGCTAAACCAGATTGAGCCAGCCGATTGATGGTTTTATTGTGCGAGATTTTTTTCAGCAACGACAAGGCTAGCGAAGATTGACGCTTTGCGTAAACGCGTCCGCGAAAATTGTCAATCAAGCGCCCATAAGGCACGATAGCCGGACACACTTTTTCGCAGGATCGGCACAATAAGCAGTTATCGATATGTTCGATTAATTTTTTCGAGGCGGGAAGATGACCGCCTGCAAAGGCTTGAATTAACGCAATGCGTCCGCGCGGCGATTCGTTTTCATCCTGGGTTAAGGTGTAAGTAGGGCAGTGCGGCAGGCACAAACCGCATTTAACGCAGATGTCTGCGTCTGCTAATAGCTTATTCATGTTTTTTTGAAGCTAATGCTTCAATAATTGAGGCGTATTCATGCGCTTTAGGCCGATATAAAAACAGCCCTAATGCAGATAAGCCCGTGAATATAAAAAGCGTATTAAAGTTATCACCCAAAATAAACATAACCAGGCCAAAAATGCCTACGCTTTCAATTAACGACAGCGACACAATCACCGTCACTAAATAACGTTTTTTGGCCACGTTTCCCGGCGCTGCATGGGTGTGGGGCATGGTTTGATTCAATCGCAGTTGAATGTGCCGCAGCAAATTAGTCACCGGAAAGGTGACGATAGCGATGACATATAAGACTGTTCTAATCAGTACGCGCTGGTCTTCCGGCAGCGGCTGCTGCATCGGCTCGCCGATGGTTATGCAGATGACCAGCATAGCGGCCAGCATGACCAGCATGACGCCGACGATGGCCCAGGCCAGAAAAAGATCGGCTTTTAGTTGTTCAGGTTCTACTTGACCCGGCATTTTGTTTCCTGATGTGTTGAAGGTTAGTCTATGATGCTAGCGTCGGTCAGTCTTTTGCAGCGCCGGTTAAGCTGGCGCGGTACACGCGCATCAACGCGACAAAAGCTAGAAAATCGTAGCAGCTGTGAATAATAATGGGCGTCAACAAATTCCTGTCGCCGCCATAATCCATGGACAAACCTAAATAAATTCCGACCAGGGCCGCCAGTAGTGCATAAAGCGGGGTAACGGCATGCACCATTCCAAAAACAATGTTGCTGACGATTAAACCCGCCGCTATGCCCCATGAGCGCTCTATCCAGGGCTGGATTACGCCGCGAAACAACAATTCTTCAGATACCCCGGCGATAGCCGCCAGTATAAACAGGTCAGTCCAGTGATAACGATGCAAGCCGGGGCCTAAAGTATTCAGCAGTAATTTTCTGATATTGACGACAGATTTGCCCTGTATTTGCTCTAAGCCTAAAAACATCAAAAACAACGGAATAGTTCCCAGCATGCCGTAAGCGAGCGCTGATTCTGAAAAAAAAATGTTTGCGAACGGATTAATGTCGGCAACCCAACCTAACGCTATCGCGACCAAAATCAGGGCCGCCTCAAAATAACAGGCGGACTTAAAAAAATCGTCAAATTTTAACAGTGATTTATCCATGGTGGGTAATGGTAAGGTTGGGACAGGCTAAACTAAACAGTTATGATTCAAGCTCATGATCGCTAACCGGCGAATCAGCAACCGGCTTATTGCTTGGTACGCGGCGCTTGCCGACATTTTTCGCGTCGCGGTGACGGATTTTAACTTTTTCAGCGACCGCTTTTTTAGGCTCTATTTTCTTTTTTCCGCCAGTCGCTTTTCCCGATCCTTTAAGCTTTTTGGGGCCTTTGTAACTGCCTTCCAGTTCCTTAATCGTCCGGCGGGTGAATTTCTGCTTCAAGAAACGTTCAATGCCGGACATTAAATTCCATTCCGTGTGCTTTACCAGAGCGATGGTCAGTCCCAGTTCATCGACCCGGCCGGTACGGCCTATGCGGTGTATATAATTGATGCCGTTCCTGGGCACATCAAAATTGATCACCAGATTGATGCCTTTGATGTCCAAGCCACGAGCGGCAAGATCTGTGGCGATCATCACCTTCACCTCGCCGTCGCGGTACAATTCCATCATGCGGTTGCGGTCTTTTTGATCCATTTCGCCGTGCAACACGCCGACCCGGAGTTTTTGTCCGCGCAACGGGCCGCGTAGTGCATCCGCCTGGAGTCTGCTGTTGGTGAATACCAGCGCTTTGTCATAGCTTTCATTCAGCAATAACCAAGCTAACAGTTTTTGCTTGTGGTCATTATCGTCCGCCAGCACGATTTGTTGCTCGATGTTGCGGTGTCCGTCATGCAGCGTATTGAGTGCGACCACCTCATGATTCTGCATCACCTTGTCCGCCATTTTGATAACGCCGAAATGGGTGAGCGTGGCGGAAAACAGCAGGGTCTGCCTTTGCGTGTTGCAGCTTTTGACGATGGTCAATACATCTTCACTGAAACCCATATCCAGCATACGGTCGGCTTCATCCAGGATCAGAACGTCGAGATTGCTGAAGTTCGGCGTTTCCTGTTCCATTAGTTCCAGCAGGCGGCCGGGCGTGGCGANNTTCGGAGCATGTTTTGTTGCAGCCTGAAGTCATCGCCGCCGGTAATAATGCCTACGTTAAGTTCAGTAAATTCAGTTAATTGTTGACATTGCTTGAGAATCTGCTGCGCCAGTTCGCGGGTGGGCGCCAGTATCAGTACGCGCGTACCGAACTTTTTGGTCGGTATGGTCAGCAGATGATGCAGTGCAGGCAATAAAAATGCGGCGGTTTTA
>PMJA01000177.1 GCA_003158415.1 Methylobacter sp. | reverse complement strand
TGGCGCTAAACAAGATATGTTCCATGTTGTCGGTGGACAGGGACTTGATGCGCTTGCGAACGCTCCGGCCATTGTCATAGGCGAGGGCTATGCGACTGCCGACACATTATCAAAAGCGCTTGGATATGCCACTGTCGCCGCATTTGATTCCGGTAATCTGCCGCACGTTGCCAAGCAGCTACGCGGACAATTCCCCGATAAGCCGTTTGTTATTGCGGGCGATAATGATTTACACCTAGAGCTGACAGAGGGCAAAAACCCCGGAAAAGAGAAGGCGCTTGCAGCGGCTAAAGCCGTTGATGGCACGGCGATCTTTCCGATATTCGCCCCAGGTGAGCAAATGTATCCATCGGATATTGAGAGGGTGACTCCAATAAAGGCGCGGGCTGGAGAGTTAGCAGTGCTACAAAAAGAGGCAATTGCGAGAATGAAGAGCTTTACAGACTTTAACGATCTTGCGACGAGGAGTTTATTAGGGCTGGAAGGTGTGGATCGTCAAGTACCCTATATCGTGAATAAGCTGGTAGCTGATCGTCAGGAACAGTTTGAGGCTAAACAGCAGCAAGTTCGTGGTGATAAACTGGAACGCCAACAACAGCAAGAGCAAAGTCCGCGACGGGCGGCCAAGATCGGATAACTGCCTATTTGTTATGAGTAACGGATTGCATTTAAAACGGTTGGGCGGTTGCTCTGATTAAAAAAACAAAATTGAGTAACGTTACATTAATTCTTTAGCCCCTTACATGGGGCTTTTTTTTGCCTGTTTTCTGACGAAAAGTTATTGGCTCTGGGCAGAATTGATGCCTCACACTTGAGATAATTAAAAAGGTTGAACGCCAAGAAAAGGGGGGGATTTACCCCGTTGTACTGCTTCCATTTATTCGAGCGGCATACATAGAACCTATTGATTTATTTTCGAATACAATACAATATAATATTATATTGTGTATTGTATCATATTATGTATAATACGAAATAACAAATATGAAATACATTATTATATAACTTACCGGAGAAAGAACATGGCTAGACCAGGAATCACATACGACCAAGTTGCAGCAGTAGCAGATGCAATTATAGGTGAAGGCCAGCAACCCACCATTAACGCTGTTCGTGATCGAATCGGCACGGGAAGCCCGAACACTGTCCATAGACATTTAACGGTATGGAGAGCGGCACGACCACAAGCCACAGCCACAGCGCCGGAATTGCCGACAACTTTAACGACAGCAATAGCGGCAGAAATTGAGCGTGCAGCCGCCAGCGCCAGGTCAGAGGTTGAAAATAAATTGGTGCAGGCACAAGCGGAGGCGGTTGAGTTGTCGAGCGTAGGTGAAGCCCTGGAAGCTGAACGTGATGAATTATTTGAACAAGTTGCTGAGCTTACAACTGAGCGGGATACACTCGCAGGAAAGGCAGGACAACAGGCCGCAGACATTAAAACGCAAGCAGAACGCATCGAGCGTGAACAGCAAGCCGCCGAAACGGCGCGGGTTGATCTAGCCAAGGCACAACTAAAAATCGAATCAGGCACTGAAAGACTTGTCGAGCAAGCCTCAGAGATTGAGCGGTTACGTGTAGCACTGGACTCAGAAAGCAAAGCCCGCATTGTAGCAGAGCAGCAAGCGGCGGTGTTGTCGGCCAAGCTGGATTCGATGACTGACCGCGCAACTAAAGCAGAATCCCGCTTAGAGCGAGTCGAAAAGCAAAGTGAACAGATTAGGCAGGAATTGGATAACGCCAGGAATCAGGCACAGGCACGGCAATCCGAGTTATCCGCCGCTGGCCGTGAATTGGATGCGGCTCACAACAAAGTGAGAGAAGCCAGGGCAGAAGCAAAGCAAGCAAGAGAAGAAGCGGCAGAGCTTCGTGGCAAGCTTGCTGCATCGGTACAAAACAAGCCCGTAACTAAGACAAAAAATATAACCACTAATAGTGCAGAAGATTGATTCATTTTTAGCGGCTAAAATTTCAATTATTTATATTAGGGGTGCTAATCAACAAAAGGCTCCAAAGTTTCATGGAAATTTTCTGAATGCCTTATCCAGAAAGACTTTCAGCTTGTTTTTCACTTCTCAAAAGTAGCCCGTTCTGATCGTGTAATTTTTAGGAAATTTAAACTGCCAGACTTTTTCGTACCTAGAATAAAGAGTTTGTGTTAAATATAGACCGCCGTAGAGGCTCATGGAGCAACGCTATCTCAGCACTTAGGCCAATGGTATCAAATGCTTGTCCGCATGACTCACATTTGAGATCGCCTCTAAAGCCTGTGAAACTTTAGAGCCTTTTGTTGATTAACACCCAACTTACGTGGTCACCTGGCTAACCCGTCATATTTGAACTCTCTTCATGGCCATTTATAGAAAAATGTATAAGTCACATTCGATAATTAACGCGAAAAAAATATTACTATTAATTCTATTACTACTCCCCATAACCGGTTGGTCTGCCGCCCCGTGTTCTGGTAAAAAGGCTGGCATTTCACACTGTGACGGCCCCCAATTTGTCTGTAATGATGGCAGCGTCAGCAAATCCACCAAAGATTGTTCCAGTTACCTTAATAAAAAGCAGCAAACTAATCTTGTCCCTGTTCAAGAAAATTCCGGTTCAAGGTCTGTTGCTCAAGGTAATACCGAGATTACCCGGTCAGGCGATATTCTGAAGCTTGATTACCCTGGTTTCACCGTTTGGTTGGATTGTTCTCGACGAGGTGCAATAAAATTTCAGTATGTTGCGCAACGTGATAATGGCAACGCCAAACGTTATGACCGATTCTTTCTTGACCCGAATGTCCCTGCTGAATGCCAGCAGAAAACAGCCAAGGCCTATGGCATGAACTACGATCGTGGGCACCAGGTGCCAGCAAATCATTTAGACGCGTCAGACGAGACAATTAAGGCCACTAACACCATGACCAACATTTTGCCACAGGCTGCAAACATGAATAGAGGGGCGTGGCTGCAAACAGAAGAAATTATTGAGTGTTACAGGGACATTGCTGAGTTACTGGTCATTGGTGGAGTAATCTGGGGCAATAACCCTGAAGATGATTACTTTGTGCAGTCACACGGCATTAAAACACCGGATGCTTATTGGAAAGTCATTATCAGGGGCACTGGTCAGGATGAACGTGCAATTGCCTGGATAGTCCCCAACACTCAAGAAGCCACCAGAAAACGTCTGGATGCGTACTTGGTAAGCGTTGATGAAATAGAACGTGTTACCGGTGAAAAATTACCCGTTGCTGATTATGCGAAACACGACAAACCCAGCCAATCCTGGATGATTCCAAGGGGCTGTAATAAAAGTTAGGAACCCTTTAAAGTACGAGGAACAGCCATGAATCCCGATACCATCAAAACGCTTTTACTTTATAGTCTCGCCTTCAACTATGCGCTTCTCATGATATGGTTTTGCGTATTTAGTCTTGCCCATGACTGGCTGTATCGCCTCCACAATCGATGGTTCCACTTCTCGACTGAAGCCTTTGATGCGCTCCATTATGCGGGCATGACCGGCTACAAAATCGGGATTATCCTGCTGAATATCGCCCCTCTTGTCGCACTCTGGCTGGTCTTCTAAAAAAGGTTTTTAAACAAATTAGGAAGCCCACGTAATCAATGGGTTGCAAGTCTACCCATTTTATCTACAATAAAGCCCTGAAAAATGCGGATTACGACTATATTTTTCCGGCCACAAAAAACAATATCACTATTTTCGCTACTATTTTAAGGAGTTTTTATGAATAAATCGGAATTGATTGCCGCCATCGCTGAACACGCCAACCTAACCAAAACTGACGCTAACCGTGCGCTGGATAGCTTGCTAAAAACCATTGAAACCACCCTGGCATCCGGAAACCCGGTAACGTTGATCGGTTTTGGCTCATTCGAGGTTAAAGCAAGGACAGAACGTAAAGGCCGTAATCCACAAACCGGCGAAGAAATTACCATTGCTGCGTCAAATACCCCTTCTTTTAAGCCCGGCAAAGCCTTGAAAGACGCCGTTAACCATTAACGATTGGTGATAACAGGTTAAGAGCCTGCTGGCACCGGTTCTTAACCTATAATAATAATGAAAAAATCAAGGCAGGAAGCATGGCACTAACGAAGGCAGATTTCGCTGCACAACTGCTCTATGAATTGGGCTTAAGCAAACCCATGGCAAAAGACCTGGTCGAGTTGTTTTTTGAGGAAATAAAAGCGACTTTGGAACACGCCGAATCCGTCAAAATATCCGGCTTCGGTAAATTCGAGCTTCGCGACAAAGNNTGCTCGTCCCGGCAGGAATCCGAAAACCGGCGAAGATATACCGATCTCTGCCCGGCGTGTGGTCACCTTTAAACCCGGAACCAGACTTAAAGCAAAAATTGACTTGATGAACACCGCATCTTAACCGGATCTGACGGGCTGTTTTTGCCCCGTTACGGGGGGGGGCTCGTCGTAAGATTCAATGAAAGATTCTATCAATCTGCCTTATTAGGTGATTAGCCCCATAAAAAGGATTGCTGATTTGTAATTGATATAGTTGCGACCAAGCCAGTGGTGTTGGTGAAAGCCGGTATGGTTTACCACGGAACAAGAAGCAGAATTGGCCAGCCAAAAAATCAGCGGCAAAAAAATTAAAAAGGGTTATCGGTTAAAATAACTCAATAGGGGTTGTAATTCGTTACATAATTAGGCAATTTTGACTTTTTAAACTTAAAAATCATGCTTGACGACATAAAAAGGACAATTTGGGCAGCAGCTGAATACAAGCACTTGGTGCTTGGCCTCATCTTCGTTAAGTATATCTCTGATACCATCGCAGTCCGCGACACTCTGCTTCCTCGCCTGATCTCCGGCCAACTGCGCATACCAGAAGCCTAAGCTATGATCGAGGATATTGCATGATCACCTTGGATACTCTGACACACTGGCTAACTGGTGTTAGGGAAGATGAACATCTGGAATTCAAAGAAGCCAAGCAGCAATACGACACGACTAAATTGCTGCGTTACTGTGTGGCCTTGGCTAATGAGGGTGGAGGGCATCTGGTGCTGGGTGTCAGCGACAAGCCGCCGCGCCGGGTTGTCGGCACACGGGCATTTCAGAATACCGGAGAAATCAAGGCGCGAATTTTGGAAGCGTTGCGTTTTCGAGTTGAGATTACCGAATTACTGCACCCCGATGGCCGGGTTCTAGTGTTTGAGGTTCCTTCTCGACCGGTTGGAACACCGCTTCATTATGAAGGTGCTTATCTTATGCGGGCCGGTGAAGAACTCGTACCCATGAGTTCGGATCAATTGCGGCGGATTTTGGCAGAAGGCGAACCTGACTGGTTTGACCAAGCGGCGCATAAAGGAGCGACAGCCGATGAAGTGATAGCGCTTTTGGATACTCAATCGTTCTTTGAATTGATCCGCTTGCCTTATCCGACTTCTCGGGACGGGGTACTGGCACGGTTGAGCCAGGAGCGTTTGATTACCGAGCACCCCGGCAGTTGGTTAATTACTAATTTAGCCGCTATATTGTTGGCAAAACGGTTGGATGCCTTCTCGCCGGATTTATCCCGTAAGGCTACCCGTATAGTGATTTACGATGGTGTTAACAAACTGGTCACCCGCGAGGACAAGACTCGGGTACCGGGTTACGCTGTCGATTTTGAGAACTTGGTTGATTTTGTACATTCTGCCGCACCTCAGAATCATTTTGTTGAACAGGTGGTGCGTGAGGAAGTGAAAATGTTTCCGCGTCAGGCCATCCGTGAATTGGTCGCCAATGCATTAGTGCATCAGGATTTTCAAGCCTCTGGCACATCAGTCATGATCGAAATGTATGACGACCGATTGGAAGTATCAAACCCCGGCCTGCCGCCGATTAAGGTGGAACGCTTCATTGATGAGTATCGTTCACGTAATGAGCGATTGGCGGATTTGATGCGTCGATTGGGCGTTTGCGAGGAAAAAGGCAGTGGTATCGACAAGGTCGTCAGCGCCGCCGAAGTATTTCAATTGCCGGCACCGGATTTTCGCGTTGGAGAGACACGAACAACGGCAGTACTGTTTGCCCATCAGGATTTCGCTGATATGAGCAAGCCGGATCGGATACGTGCTTGTTATCAACATTGCTGTTTGCAGTATGTGAGCAATCAACGGATGTCCAACCAGAGTTTGCGGGAGCGCTTCAAGCTACCCGAATCGAAAACCGCGACAGTTTCACTGGTCATTGGGGCAACTAAAGATGCTGGATTGATTAAAGCTGATGAGTCCGATAGCTTGTCTACCCGTTATGCACGTTACTTACCTTTCTGGGCGTAAGAAGTGCTTTAATGCAAATCTCAGATGCCTTTGCTAAAACAGAAAATAATCTAATAAATCATATTCTTAAGTGCTTTAAAGCAAACCATAGGTTCATATTGAATCAACCAATCCGGCACGGAGTCCTGAAATGACTGAAGTGTCGTTGAGTGAGTGCCTCCCCCGGTTTTGCATGCTGGGTTATTCTGCATAAAGGTACGTAACGCACCATAGGATTTGTTGCAAACCCTTTCATAGCCATAGTTGCCGATGATTTTACGGTCACCAAATTTTATCTTCAATTAAGCGGTATTTTTGGGGGCTGTATGAAGACAGAAACCTGGAGCTTTTCGTCTGAAAAATCATATGCTCAATAAAATTAAAGTGTCCCCCAGGTGGCAATAAAATGGCTGGTATCCGAGAAGCATAATAGCTGCACAAACCTATTGCGTTAATATTTAATTATTCAATAGGTTTGTGCATCATTGGAAGCCACAAGCGACATAAAGGCTCGCCGTGTTGCGCAAATGAACGTTTGCGCAACGCTAGGCAGCGCTATTTAAAGACAGAGTCTTGGGTAAGATTTACCGCTATTTGCACCCAAGATTCCAAAAATAGTTGATGAAAAATCCGCCACAGTGCTGAAAAATAGATTTTTGAAATCCTATGGTGCGTTACGTACCTTTATGCAAAATAACCCAACCTTGGGAAAAATAATCAAGAGCGCGGCACTAGACGCAGATATTGAGCGCCTAATAAGTCAAGCCTACGGGCTTTGCAAGCAATAAAGATTTTGTAAGGCACGGCGGTACTGGCAGCTCTGGCATTGGCAAAGAAGAAGCGGAGTTCTTTCTTGAGTTTTCGGCAACTGCCATAGTTTACATCGTGCTTATCCGGTTGTCACACACACCAAGCTGGAAACCCCACTTTCGTTCCAAATCTGCGGCAAAACCGACGCAGCGTTGGTCTTCTGATGCCGGAAATCAGGCCGGTGCTCCACTTTCTGCTTGAAAAAAGACATGTGCCTTTGTCGTGTGTGCTAACCGGATAAGCACGGTTTACATTACCTCAAAGCTAAAGAAATAAAGAATGTCATCCAAAAAATCAATTAACTGGGTCGTCAGTAATGGGTCGGGCGATGATGCATGCGTTTCCAGATAGCTGTCGTTGATCTTGATGCCGTAATGACGGGCAACTCCCGGCCA
>PMJA01000310.1 GCA_003158415.1 Methylobacter sp. | reverse complement strand
TACTTCAGGATTCTGGGCATCACTTTCGGCAATCTTTAACAACTTGACGCTTTGCTGGTCATCGAAGTTTTTTACTGCAACCTTAATAGCCTGATCGCCGTCCAGCGCGGCGGTAATGATGTCGCCCATGGCGACCGTCCAGGTCGGTGTCAACTGGTCGTTGACTGAAACAATCTGGTCGCCTTCGACAAAACCGGCGGCAGCGGCTAATGTACCCTGCCCGACTTCGCCCAGTATGGGCTTTATTCCGGTCTCGCCGATTACCAGCACGCTCCAGAACAAGGCCACAGCAAGCGCCAAATTAAAGAGGGGGCCGGCCGCCACGATTGCCGTTCTAGCTCGTAAAGACTGCCGGTTAAAAGCATGGGGTAAGTCTTCTTTGCTGACCTCGCCCTCACGCTCATCGACCATTTTGACATAGCCGCCCAGTGGAATGGCGGATAACACATACTCTGTAGCGTCAGGGGTTTTCTGATAAGACCATAAAACCTTACCGAAACCGATGGAAAACCGCAGCACTTTTACCCCAGCTTTACGCGCTACCCAAAAATGCCCGAATTCATGAAACGAAACCAGGATGCCGATAGCAATAACGAAATAAAATAGGGTATGCAGTAAATCCATTACGGATTAAGCTCGGCAATAATTTGTTGCGATACCACTCTGGCCTGTTGATCGGCTTCCAGAATAAGCTCCAGGGTAGTGGCCGGTTTGGGTTCAAACTTTTCCATGCAGCGTTCGATAATGACCGGAATATCGGTGAAGCGGATATGCTCGTTCAGGAAGGCGTCCACGGCGATTTCATTGGCAGCATTTAATACGGTTGGAATAATACCGCCCTGGTTGATGGCTTCATAAGCAAGGCGTAAACAGGGAAAACGTTCCAGATTGGCGACTTCAAAATCCATGCGCCGGACATCAAAAATATTCAAGGGTTCAACGCCCGAATCGAACCGTTCCGGCCATGCCATGGAATAGGCGATGGGTATGCGCATATCCGGGTTGCCCATTTGCGCCAGCACCGTGCCGTCCACATAATCAACCATCGAATGGATAACGCTTTGCGGATGGATGACCACTTGTATTTGATCCGGCGTCATGGCGAATAAAATACAGGCTTCTATCATTTCCAGGCCTTTATTCATCATGGTAGCGGAATCGACTGAAATCTTCCTGCCCATATCCCAGTTAGGGTGGGCAACCGCCTGGGCGGGCGTTACATGGGGCAGTTGATCCAACGGCATTTCACGAAAGGGGCCGCCGGAAGCGGTCAATAAAATACGCCGGGCCTGTTTCGCCTGCATACCGGATTTATAACCGGCAGGCATACATTGAAAAATAGCATTATGCTCGCTGTCGATGGGCAATAACTGCGCTCCCGAATCGACAACGGCCTGCATAAAAATAGCGCCGGACATCACCAGTGCTTCTTTATTGGCTAATAAAATGGTTTTCCCCGCCTTGGCCGCCGCCAGACTGGGCAACAAACCCGCCGCGCCGACGATGGCCGCCATCACGGAATCGACATTATCCAGCGTGGCGACATATTCCAGCGACTTAGGCCCGGACAATACTTTAATATCCGCGATAGGCGAATCTTTCAGTTTTTCTGCAAAGGCTTGCGCCTTGGCTTCATCAACGACGACGACAACTTCAGGGTGATGTTGCAAGCATTGCTCATAGAGCAAATCTATATTGTTATTAGCCGTTAAGGCGACTACATTATAAAGATGGTTATGTCTGGCGGCGACATCCAGTGTGCTGACACCAATGGAGCCTGTCGCGCCGAGTATGCATAAGCCTTTCATTCACTCAACCTGTAGATAAAGTAGATACAACCATAAAAGAAAGGGATGGCGGCGATCAAGCTGTCAATTCTATCCAGTACGCCGCCATGACCCGGCAATAGGGTTCCGCTGTCTTTAACGCCGCGCTGACGCTTGACGACGCTAACGAAGAGGTCTCCATAAATGGAAATCAGCACCGTCAATATGGAAATCAAGACAAAATCGGCCGCAACCATCGGATTAAAACCGTATTTAAGGTTATACAGATTCAACAAAATGGCACAAATAAGGCCTGAGATTAGCGCGCCATACATGCCAGCCACCGTTTTACCCGGACTGATTTCAGGCGACAATTTGGTTTCGCCCCATTTTTTCCCTGCAAAATAGGCGGAAATATCGGCTACCCAAATGAGGATTAAAAAATACATGGTCATTTCCGAGCCGTATAGCGATCTTAATCGGGATAAAAACAGCCAAGCCGATAATAAAACGAACCAGCCGATAAACAACTTGGAGCGGGTTTTCAGTTGCAACGCCAATACCGCTGCCGGTGTGCTTCTGATTAATATCATGACCAATACCCAGAATAACACCGGCGGTATAACCAGCCATTCCAGTATGCCTGAATAATCCCTGACATCGGGCCAATCCGCAAGTTGCGAGATCAACTCAAGAATTTGCGTCCAAAAATGCAGGCCTAACATGGGCAGTATCAGCGCCGCTATAAATAATGCCCGCTTAATCGTCGAGCTAAGCCCTGCCAAATCACTCCATTCCCATGCGGCTAAAAGTGTGATCAGCCCTATCGCCAATGAAAAATACTCCATCGGCAGCTGGAACACTGCCAGTGCAATCAGGGTAGCAAGAACTGATGCCGTTATAATTCGCTTTAGTAACATTTTTATAAGCTATAAATGAAAGGTTATAGAGTGACGGATTTATTAAGAACTTGCTCACTAGTGTGACCAAAACGCCGTTGCCGACTTTTAAAGCTCTTGATAGCGTCTTCAAGTGAATTCTGGTCGAAATCCGGCCAGAGCGTTGAGGTAAAATACAATTCCGTATAGGCTAATTGCCATAACATAAAATTACTGACACGCTGTTCGCCACCTGTTCTGATAAACAGATCAGGATCCGGAAGATCTGCCGTTGATAAATACTGATTGATCAACTCTTCATTGATCTGTTGATTGACTAATTCCCCAGTGGCCATTTTTTCCGCCACTTTCTGGAATGCCTGACACATATCCCAGTGACCGCCGTAATTTGCCGCCACAACCAGCGTCAAAGCCGTATTATTCTGAGTTTGCGCCTCTCCTTCGGCCATTTTTTGCTGCAATTTATCGGAGAATGCCGATCTATCACCAATAAAACGCAAGCGGATATTATTACGATCCAGCTTGTTAATTTCCCTTTGCAACGTTGCCATAAACAGCGCCATCAGCAGTGAAACTTCCGCTTCCGGCCTCCGCCAGTTTTCGCTGCTAAAAGCAAATAAGGTTAAGACCTCAACCTTATTTTTAGCGCAATACTCTACAATTTTTCTAACGGCTTTAACCCCGGCCTGATGCCCGACAGCTCTGGGCATAAATCTTTTTTGCGCCCACCGGCCGTTGCCATCCATGATAATGGCAATATGACGGGGATTGTTGTCGTCGGACGCTAGGGTGTTACGGTCATCAGTAGGCATGGTTATGTCTCTCACATTGATAAGAGATCTGCCTCTTTGGCTTCCAGCAATTTTTCCACGTCCTTGACATACTGATCAGTCAACTTTTGAATTTTTTCTTCGGCGGCACGCGCATCATCTTCAGAAATCTTTTTTTCTTTTAAGGCTTCTTTTATTTCCGAATTGGCGTCACGGCGAATATTTCTGATCGCAACACGACCGTTTTCCGCCTCATGCTTAACCACCTTAACCAAACTACGGCGACGCTCTTCTGTCAGCGGCGGCAAGGGAATACGAATAGTCATGCCGTTGGTCGCCGGATTCAATCCCAGATCCGACTTCATAATGGCTTTTTCTATTGCCTGCACCATGCCTTTTTCCCACGGCGTAATCGTTAAGGTGCGCGCGTCTTCGACCGCGATATTGGCAACTTGGGACAAGGCCGATTCGGTGCCGTAATAAGTAACAGTAATTTGTTCCAACAAACTGGGGTGCGCCCTCCCCGTCCTAATTTTTGAGAATTCATGTTTTAACGCGTCGATACTTTTGCCCATGCGGGTTGCAGCATCCTGTTGAATATCACTAATCATCAATCTGTTCCTCGTTCAATAAGAGAGCCTATCTCTGCGCCCATCATTAATTTCATGACAGCACCTTGCTCAAAAATATTCATTACCCGCATCGGTATATTGTTGTCCCGGCATAATACCAACGCCGTGGTGTCCATGACATTGAGACGCTGATCCAGCGCTTCGTCATAGGTTAAGCGCGAATAAAATACGGCATCCTTGACTTTTTTAGGATCCGCCGAATACACGCCCTTGACTTTGGTCGCTTTAATCATCAACTCGGCATTAATTTCAATTGCCCTGAGACTTGCGGCTGAATCGGTGGTAAAAAAAGGATTACCGGTGCCNNACCTGCTGACCGTGCGCCTCCAATGCGTCCTGCATAGCCAGGGCATTAATGACCGTAGCCAACATACCCATCTGGTCGCTGGTGACTCTATCCAGGCCTTCGGCGGCTTTTTCAGCGCCGCGCAAAATATTGCCGCCGCCGATGACTAATCCAACCTGTATGCCAATGTCACATAACTCTTTGATTTCAGTAGCAAGACGCTTGACAATATCGGCATCAATACTACCGCCGGTCTCGCTCATTAAAGCCTCACCGCTTAACTTAAGCAAAATTCTCTGGAAAATCGGTTTAGTCATAATATTATCGGGGTCAGTTTTTAAGTTGGGTTAGCGTTGCCTAACCCAACAACAATGTGTTCATGAACGGTTAGCTAAGGCGGTTTCCAATTTAAAGTGGGACACTAGATAGATAACATTCCTCTAAGGGATGTTATCTTTCCCGCCTTAAGTGAATAGCAGCTAAGGCTAACCGGGCCTTACGACTATGCTCCTCTAACCTGTGCCATTACTTCTTCGGCAAAGTTTTCTTCTTTTTTCTCTATGCCTTCACCCACTTCAAAACGGATGAAACGGATAACCTTATTGCCTTTTGATGACACCAGTTTACCCACAATTGTTTTGTCGTCCTTAATAAAAGGCTGACCTAACAAGGTGACTTCCGCCAAAAACTTTCTGATCTGGCCGGCTATCATTTTTTCTACGATGTCCGCAGGTTTACCGCTTTCCGCAGATTGGGCCAGAAAAATTTCTTTTTCTTTCTCTATCGTTTCAGCAGGCACTTGCTCTTCAGAAACATAGTTTGGTTTGCTGGCCGCTACGTGCATAGCAAGGTCTTTACCCAATTCCTGGTCGGCTGTCGCCAGCTCAACAATCACGCCGATTTTAGTGCCGTGTAAATAGCAGGCAGTACCACCTTCAGCGGTTTTAAATTTTTCAAAGCGTCTGACAGTAATGTTTTCGCCCAATTTTGAAATCAAGCCACGGCGCAATTCATCAACAGTAATTCCATCTTCCAGCGGCATTGCCAGTAATTGTTCTTCGGTTTCGATGTTATCGGCATTTAACAAAGCCACTGTTACGCTATTAACGAAGCCGACAAAATCATCTGCCTTGGCAACAAAATCTGTTTCGCAGTTAATATCGACTATCGCCACTGCCTTGCCGTCATCACTGACTTTAACGCCGATAATGCCTTCAGCCGCAATACGACCCGATTTTTTATCGGCTTTAGCCAAACCGGATTTACGCATATTCTCAATGGCCAACTCCATGTCGCCTTCGGCTTCAACTAACGCTCTTTTACATTCCATCATGCCGGAGCTTGTTCTTTCACGCAGCTCCTTAACCATTCCTGCACTGATCGTAATACTCATTCTTGTGTTTCCTTTAATATCGTCACTGTAAAAACGCCCCCGTGAGGAGGCGTTTTTGGCCTAATCGTCAGCGTTCACCTCACAGGAAAAACCTGCAAAGGATAACTCTGCTCATTCTACCGCAGCAGCAGCTTCTTCAACAAAATCATCGGACTTTGCTGACAAACCTAAACCTGCTGTTTTAGCGTCCAGCACTGCTGCAGAAACGCTTTCACAGTACAGTTTAACGGCGCGAATTGAATCGTCATTACCTGGAATGACATAATCAATTTTTTCAGGTGAATTGTTAGAGTCAACAATGCCGACTACCGGAATACCTAATTTTTTTGCTTCACTGATGGCATTTTTTTCATAACCGACGTCCAGTACGAAAATGACATCAGGAACGCCCTTCATATCCTTAATACCGCCCAGACTCCGTTCCAGTTTTTCCAGCTCACGCTCCATACCTAACGCTTCTTTTTTTCCGAAACGTTGATAAAGCGTACCGTCAGCTTTCATTGCTTCCAGTTCTTTAAGACGGTTAATCGATTTCTTAATGGTTTTGAAGTTGGTCATCATGCCGCCTAACCAGCGATGATTAACGTAGGGCATGCCGCAACGTTTTGCTTCTTCCGCAACGACTTTACGCGCTGCTTTTTTAGTGCCTACAAACAAAATAGTGCCTTTATTTGCCGCTACCTGACCCAGATAATTCGTAGCGTCATTAAATAATGGAAGCGTCTTTTCCAAATCAATGATATGGATTTTGTTACGGGCGCCGAACAGATAAGCTGCCATTTTCGGGTTCCAATAACGAGTTTGATGTCCAAAGTGAACACCCGCTTCAAGCATTTGACGCATGGATACTGCTGCCATTTATTTCTCCTAAGTTTTAAAATCGGAATTTTTATTCCGAGTTGGGTTACGCCTCCACTTATCCCGTCTGATAACCGACTACATTAAAAGAAGTCGGCACCCTACCAAACGTGACGATAAGCGTGAGTATTTTTTACAATTGAACTTGCCTTTATACCATAATTTGCTTTTTACAACAAGCAAACCTCTGTTAAAATCATCGGTATTGCAGGTAAACGACTAAAATAAAGCTTACTAGCGGCGCGGTTTTATAACCTTTGCTGTTAATCGCTTACCTTGAACCTCTTAACTTTAATCCCCCATGAGCATCATCATTAAATCCCCCAGTGAAATTGAAAAAATGCGTATCGCCGGAAAATTGGCTGCCGAAGTCTTAGAAATGATAGCGCCCTACATTGTTCCAGGCGTGACCACCGACCAGCTTGATAAGCTCTGTCACGATTTCATCGTCAATGTGCAAAAGGCCATCCCTGCTCCGCTCAATTATCACGGCTTTCCAAAATCAATCTGCACCTCGATTAACCAGACGGTTTGTCATGGCATACCCTGCGAAAAAAAACTTAAATCCGGCGATATTGTAAATATTGATATTACGGTAATTAAAGATGACTATCACGGCGACACCAGTAAAATGTTCTGTGTAGGCGAAGTCAGTCCGCATGCAAAACGCCTGATTAAGATAACCGAGGAAGCCCTATTCCTCGGCATAGAACAAGTCAAAGCGGGAGCGACATTAGGCGACATCGGCCATGCCATACAAAAACATGCCGAAACCAACCGTTACTCGGTGGTCAGGGACTTTTGCGGACACGGCATCGGCAAAAACTTTCATGAAGAGCCACAGGTGCTGCATTACGGCAAAGCCGGAACGGGCATCACGCTTGAAGCCGGTATGATCATCACCATAGAACCGATGATTAATCTGGGCAAGCGCGACGTTAAAGTATTGGCGGATGGCTGGACGGCCGTCACCAAAGATCGTAGCCTGTCCGCGCAATTTGAGCATACGCTGCTGGTCACAACCGGCGGCTATGAAATATTGACGCTACGTCAAGAAGAAAGGGGATAACTTTGAATAAATACATCAACGCCAGCCTTTTTGAAAAAAAAGACAGCCTGCTGCAATTTAAGCACCTGATAAAACAAAAAAACATCGAGTTAAAGCTGAAGTTCGATCCGCACCGCTCCGTTTCCGACCTCCTTAAAGAAAAATCAGACTTTATCGATCTTATCCTAAGCTGTTGTTGGCAACATTTTCTCGGCACGCACGCAGAGCAACTGAGCTTGTGCGCCGTCGGCGGTTACGGTCGCAGAGAATTATTCCCCCATTCCGACATCGATATTATTATTCTGCTGGATTCCGACGACACCGCGCCTTACCAGGAAGCGCTGTCCAGCCTGTTTACCTTTCTCTGGGATATCGGTTTAAAACCGGGGCACAGCGTACGCACTATTGACGAATGCGTCAGCGTTGCACTGGATGATCAAACCATCATAACCAGCCTGACGGAAATCAGCCTGATTACTGGTAACGTCGCGCTTTACGATGCGCTCAAATTACGCATCACGCCCGATAAAATCTGGCCGTCGGATCAGTTTTTTGCCGCCAAAATGGAAGAGCAACGACTGCGTTACGCCAAATTCCACGACACCGCCTACAACCTTGAACCCAACATCAAGGAAGGCCCCGGCGGCTTGCGGGACATGCAAATCATCGCCTGGGTATTTAAACGCCATTACAACTCATCAACGCTCAAGGAACTGATTAAATACGATTTTTTACCCGAATCCGAATACACGGAACTGATAGCTGCGCGTGACGTGCTGTGGCGTATTCGTTATGCGCTGCATCTGTTAACTGACCGCGCGGAAGACCGGCTCGTTTTTGATTATCAACGCGATCTTGCGCACCAGTTCGGCTTTTGCGCAGGACACCATAATCAGGATGTCGAACAGTTTATGCAGTTTTATTTTAAAACCGTGCAAAACATAGAACGACTCAATGAAATGTTGCTGCAACTATTCAACGAACGCTTTGTAACCGGGGAAACGGCCTGCAAAGTAACGCCCATTAACGACAAATTTATCGCCATCAACGGTTATCTCGAAGCCGTCAACGAGTCGGTATTCGAACAACACCCACTGGCATTGCTGGAAGTCTTTTTAATCCTGCAACTGAACCCGACATTAACAGGTATCCGGGCCACCACCCTGAGGCTGATCCGAAAAAACCTGCATTTGATCGATACGGCGTTTCGGGAGAATAAAACCGCCAACCATCTTTTTATGGAAATCTTTCGCAGGCCGCGCGGCCTTACCCATGAATTAAGACGCATGAACCGCTATGGTGTGTTGTCCGCCTATTTGCCCTGCTTTGCCAACATCGTCGCGCGCATGCAGTATGACTTGTTTCACATTTATACGGTAGACGAACACACGCTGTTTGTTATCCGCAACTTACGGCGGTTTTCGTTGACAGAACACATCGCTGAATTTCCGCTCTGCAACAGCGTGTTTTTGCTGATTGCCAAACCGGAGTTGCTATATGTCGCCGCCCTGTTTCATGACATTGCCAAAGGCCAAAACGGCGACCATTCCGCCTTAGGCGAAAACATTGCTCGCAACTTTTGCGTACAACACAGCATTTCGGCGCACGACACCCACTTAATAACCTGGCTGGTGCGCAGCCATTTGATCATGTCGGTGACGGCGCAACGCAAAGACATCAGCGACCCGGATGTCATCCATGAATTCGCCCAACATGTCGGCAGTGTCGAATACCTTAATCACCTCTATTTACTGACGGTCGCCGACATACGCGCGACTAACCCCGAATTGTGGAACGCCTGGAAAGACTCCTTGCTTAAAGAACTTTATTCAGCCACTCACAAAGCCCTGCGCCGTGGACTACAAAGCCCCGCCGCCCTGGCCGACCGTCTGCGCGAAAATAAGCAGGAAGCTAAAGCCGAATTCATCAAACTCGGCCTGTCGGAAGATATGATTGATAGCGCCTGGCAACACACCAGCGACGATTATTTTTTGCGCTATTCGGCGGAAGAAATAGCCTGGCACACGATGGCCATCGCCTCGTCCAAAGAATCCGACCTACCCTTGGTGTTGCTGCACCCGAAAACCCAGCACGGCAGTGCTGAAGTATTTGTTTACGCCAAAGACCAAGGCCCTATTTTCTCCATCAGTACCGCCACCCTGGATCAACTGGGACTAACCATATTGGACGCCCGCATCATGACCACCCAGGACAACTATGTGCTTAACAGCTTTCAGGTGCTGGAACAGTCGGGCGAACCCATCAACGAGTCATTCCGGGCCTCCCATATTTGCACAGCGCTGCGCAACAACCTGATACTGGGTGAAGTAAAAGGCCATATCAACATCCACCGCCGGTCAAAATCCAGGCAAGCCCAGCATTTCCCTATCTCGACCAGCATTCAGTTTCTGTCAGACCCGTTAAACCGGCACACCGTCATAGAGCTGATCACCACAGACCACGCAGGATTATTATCGAAAATAGGCCGCGCCTTTATCAACCAGCATGTAAACCTCCTCAGCGCCAAAATCACCACCATAGGCAGCCGCGCCGAGGATATGTTTTACATCACCGACCAACAACTGCAACCCATCACCGACCCGGACAAACAAAATAAAATCCGCGAGGAAATGCTGAAAATGCTGGAGCGGGATTGATGAATATTGATTTTTCACCGCTGGCCAGCGCTATCAGCCAATTGGAAAAAAGCATTGCCTTTGCCACATCGGAAATGGCAAAAAACGATAACGGCTTATTTGAACAATTTCGTAATTCAGTTATTCAATGTTTTGAATTTACTTACGAACTGAGTCATAAAATGCTTAAACGGTATCTGGAAAAAACCGCCGCGAACCCGGAAGAAATTGATTTAAGCACTTTTCAAAACCTTATCCGTATAGGCAACGAAAAAGGCCTGCTACGCTCCGATTGGACGGTATGGCGGGATTACCGTCATGCGCGCAGCAATAGCAGCCATACCTATGACGGCAACAAAGCGGAAGCCGTCTATCATATCGCCGCTGATTTTTTAGCAGAGGCCCAATATTTATACCAAAAATTGCAAGATAAAAGCCTGCAAAAATGAACAGACCAAAAATTGACCTTAAGCCCCAGGATTGGCATGAAGTCTGTCATATTTTGAAAACTCTTGTACCTGAATATCCGGTTTGGGCGTTTGGATCGCGGGTAAAAGGGACTGCTAAAGCCTACTCCGACCTTGATTTAGCGATTATCACCGATCAACCGTTATCTTTAACAAAAATGGCGACCCTTAAAGAAGCCTTTGATGAGTCTGCACTATCCATTCGTATTGATACTGTGGATTGGGCCGCGACCGGTGAGGCGTTTCGTAAAATTATCGAACAAGACAAGGTCGTTGTTCAGGAAGGGCGCAGTTTGTCGGGTTAGCGATAGTATAGTGGACCCCAAAAAACNNAGCGATAGCGTAACCCGACAAGGCTATGAATGGAGCAATAACGGAATCCCAACACTTTAATCTATGTTCAATCAAAGATGTTCGGGTAATTTCCACGTACTCATAAACAAGAAATTTCATGCTGCCAATATTTCAATCCGCTTCACCTTTGCAAGACGGGAAGCAAACTCCAATGCCGCCATAATGTCTTCCCTTTCCAAGTCCTCGTAATCCACAAGAATCTCTTCGACACTCATGCCGGAACTCAGCTATTCCAGGATGCCCTCAACCGGATAACGCAAACCCCGAATACAAGGCTTGCCGTGACACACGTCAGCATCCATTGTAATCCGCCCGGATAATAATCCTGTCATATCAATCACCGTAAAATTTTGTTTCATCTACTTGCAGGAGAGAGTTGCTGATTCCCAAGTTAGCTTGGGAATTAGCAAACATCATCAAAAGCAACAGCCCTGCATGCGTAGGAAGTAAACTTAACCCACCCTGAAAACAGGGCATTTTCGGTTCAGCTCTCACTCCCAAAAAAGAAAAACCATCTTAAGAAAATAAAACTTAGA
>PMJA01000188.1 GCA_003158415.1 Methylobacter sp. | reverse complement strand
TCATTGAGATTTTGTTAATTTGAAAATTTCACGGGCAGCGGTAATCAAGTCATGGCGTTCGTTTTCGGCTGCTGCTCTGATTTGGGTGCTGGGCGTATGAATGAGTCTGTTGGTGAGGCTATGAGCCAGTCGATTAAGTGCCTCTTCAGGAGAAACACCGTTTTTTAGTAGCGCCAGTGCTTTTTGTAATGCATCGTCGCGGGATTGTTCAGCTTGATGGCGGTAATCCTGGATTGTTGATTGCGCGCCTTGAGCTCGTAACCAGGTTAAGAAATANNGTGTGTTGCAGGTCGTCGACGGTGTACAAATAGACGTCCCTAAGTTGTTCAACTTCGGCTTCAATATCGCGCGGTACGGCCAGATCCACCATAAACATGGGTTTATGTTTACGTATTTTAAGCGCACTTTCGACACGACCTTTGCCTAGAATTGGCAATTGACTGGCGGTTGAAGAAATAACGATGTCTGCTTCAGCCAGGTGCATTGGTAATTCGGATAAAGCAATGGCATAGCCGTTAAATTGTGTTGCAATGGCGTGCGCCTTGTCATAGGTACGATTAGCAATAATAATACGGCCTATGCCTTGTTGGGATAAATGCCTCGCTGCCAGTTCTATGGTTTCGCCTGCGCCTATCAGCAGCGCGGTCTGTTCGCTGAGTTTGTCGAATATTTGTTGCGCCAGCTGCACGGCGGCAAAAGCCACCGATACCGGACTGGAGCCGATAGCGGTATCGGTGCGTACTTTTTTGGCGGCGGTAAAGGTATGCTGAAAAAGCTTGCCCAGGCGTTTGCCTAAAGTGCCCGCATCATAAGCGGCCTGATAAGCGGTTTTCATTTGTCCGAGAATTTGCGGCTCGCCTAAGATCATGGAGTCCAGGCCGCAGGCGACCCGAAATATATGGCGGCACACCGAGCTATCCGCATGGTAATACAGGTAGGGCGCGAAATCCGCAGGATCGATCTGCTTGTTCTCGGCCACCCAATCAATCAGGATTTGCTGGTTGGCGGTGGTGGCTGTGCAGTAAAACTCGGTACGGTTACAGGTTGATAGAATGGCGGCTTCATTGATTTCTTTGAGCCGCCATAATTCCTTTAACGATGATTCCAGCCTGTCGGCAGGGAATGACAGGCGTTCACGGATGGAAACCGGCGCAGTATTGTAATTAATCCCTACGGCAAGAAAAGTCATGGTTTCAATGGTTAGACTAGATTGTGTCAGTAATAGGTTAGGAACAAGGCGATGTAAGGTTGGTTTTCGCCATTGATCGGGTCGCTGTATTGTCAGGAAATTTCTTGAGTCCGATGGTTTTTAGCCAAAATACCCGTATATTATGTCGCTGTATTCTAAGAAATATAATACCTTTATCCAAATTGAAAAAATCAGCTGTCTAAATCAACCGGTTTTTCTGATAATCTATGCCACTTATATCTCGAGCAACAAATAGGATCGCGTGTGTTAATTTTTAGATTGTTTACAGCAATAACCCTCGTTTTACTGAGTAGTTGCGCCGATTCGCCAGCTAAGTCGAGTGACTCCGAAGAAACCGTTGCGCCGGTTAAGTTAGTCGAGCCTAAAGAAAAAGCGCCTCAAAACGAAGAAAAAACCGTTATCGATCCTGATGTGCTGTTTATGCTATTGACGGCAGAGATTGCCGGACAAAGAGGGCAATATGGTGTTGCTCTGGAGGGTTATACGGAAGCCGCTAAGCGCACACATGACCCCAAACTTGCCGAAAGGGCGGCAATGATTGCCATGTACATAAAAGATGGCAATAAGACCGATGAGGCGGTGGGGCTATGGTTGCAGCTGGATAGCAAAAACCAGACGGCAAGAAAAATTTCGGCATTATCGGCATTATCGGCCGGTAATAATCGGGCCGCCGTCGAGCACTTAAATGCGTTGCTGGCTGGTGATCCTGAAGGTTTTGAAAATGTGGTGATTGAATTGGCCGGGGCGCTGCAAAAGGACGGCAAGATAACAGCTGTTTCCGATGCACTGAATACGATGGACAGTCAGCAACCGGGGAGGGCCGAGATTTATTTTCTACAGTCATTGCTGGCGATGCAGCAGAAAGATAAAAATCTGGCTGAATCCAAAATACAGCAGGCTTTGAAGGTGCGGCCGGACTGGGATAAGGCGCTGATTTTCCAGGCTCAGATAGCGGTATTATCGGGCGACTTGAATAAGGCAAAAGCGCTGTTAAAAGAGGCGTCCGCCAAGTACCCTGATAATAGTAAAATCGCCAAAGTGTATGCGCAGGTGTTAATAAAAGCCGAGGACTATGAAGCTGCCATTCAAGTCTATCAGGGCCTTATATCGGCTGATCCCAAGGATATGGAAAGTCAGTTTGCGCAGGGGCTGGTGCATTTGCAATTGAATCACGATGAGCAGGCCGAAGACATTTTTACGGCGCTGTTGGAACAGCCTGAGTGGAAATATCAGGCCAGCTTTTATTTGGGAAAAATAGAAGAAAAACGTGGGCATACCCGACAGGCTCTGGCTTGGTTCGATAAGGTAACGGATGGGCCACTGGTTTTTGATGCGTCGGTTTCGGCGGTATCACTGCTGGCAAAAGATAAACAATTCGCCGCCGCCGACTCGCGGGTCAATCTTTTGCAGGCGAAATTTCCAAAACAAAAGCCTCGTCTCCTCTTGTTACAGGCTGAGTTATACAGCCAGCAGAAGCAATATGAGCGGGCATTTAAGCTGTTGACTGATGCGCTGGTTGATTTTCCTGATCAAAAAGAGCTGTTGTACACACAGGCATTGGTGGCGGAGCGGGTCGGCAAACTGGATGTGGTGGAAGCGGATCTGCGGAAAATATTGGCAATGGAGCCGGATAATGTCGAGGCCCTAAATGCCTTGGGATATACCCTGTTGAATAAACCTGACCGCTATGCCGACGCAGAAAAGTACCTCCAGAAAGCCCTGAAGCTAGAGCCGGACGCAGCGGTCATTATTGACAGTTATGGTTGGCTGCAGTTTAAATTGGGGCATAATGAAAAAGCGCTGGAATATTTGCAAAGAGCGTATGACAAACAGAAAGAAAATGAAATAGCGGCGCATCTTGCCAGGGTGTTGTGGGCTTTGGGCAGAAAAGACGAGGCTAAAGAGGTGTTCGATAAGGCCATTAAAGAGACGCCGGATGATGAATATCTGCTCGATTTTAAACGACAGGTACTGGACGGCGCGCACGAGTGAGGGTCAATATTAACGCAAGGCAGTTGGTCGGGTGGTGTCTGGTATTGATGCTGTCAGGCTGCGCCACCACGCCTGTAGAGCCGGAAGTGCATTATGTCGCGACGGCAAGAGAGCAACTCTACAAGCTGGAGCAATGGTCGTTTGAAGGTCGCTTGGCCTTGGCCGGAAAAAAGGATTCCTGGTCGGCAAGCATAAATTGGGGGCATAAGCCCGATAACGAGAAAATAAAACTATCCGGCCCTTTGGGTCAGGGAGCAACCGTTATTCAATTGACGGGCGATTCGGTCACTATCGACCGCGGCGATGATAAGCCGCTGTCATCGACACAGCCGGAAGCGTTTATTAATCAACAGTTGGGTATGTTTGTCCCGGTGCGCTCCTTGCGTTATTGGGTGATAGGCTTGCCTGAGCCGACCAGCGCATATATCGCGACGGCTACCGGTTTTAAGCAGGACGGATGGCTTATCGACTACAAACAAATGCAGCCCGTCGATAATCAATCCATGCCGCATAAAATCACCGTCAGCAATGAGCAGGTCAAATTAAAATTAATCATTGATCAATGGGTTTTAAATGTCGCAAAAACATTGTAAGCAATCGGAATGGGCGGAAAAATGGCCTGCGCCGGCGAAGTTGAATTTAATGTTACGCATAGTCGGGCAACGCCCCGATGGTTATCATCTGCTGCAAACGGTGTTTCAATTTATAGACTTATGTGACTGGATAACGTTTCATCCTGTCGCCGATGGTCGGGTCAGCCTGCAAAAAACAATTCCCGGCGTGGCGGAGGCGGACGATTTAACGGTTAGAGCGGCGCTGTTGTTAAAAGCGGTAACCGGATGTGGAGCAGGCGTGCGTATCGAAGTGGAAAAAAACCTGCCCATGGGTGGCGGCCTGGGGGGCGGCAGTTCTGATGCAGCAACCACGTTAGTGGTGTTGAATCAATTGTGGAACCTACAGTTATCGCAGGAAAAATTGATGGAACTGGGGTTATCCCTGGGCGCCGATGTGCCAGTATTTGTGTACGGCTATTCTTCATGGGCGGAAGGCATCGGTGAAAAACTGGAGCGGATAAACGTTCCTGAGCAGTGGGTTGTGGTTATTAAACCCGAATGTCATGTCGATACCAAAGAAATATTTTCAGCTAAAAATTTGACACGGAATAGCAAATCGATCAAAATAGCCGACTTTATAGCAGGCCAACACCAAAACGATTGCGTTGAGGTTGTTAGTCAGCGTTACCAGTCTGTTAAAGACGCTCTGGTTGATTTGTCGGCATTTTCAGAGGCAAGGCTAACCGGAACAGGGGCGTGTGTATTTGCTCAGTTTGATTCAGAAGCGGCGGCGGTCATAGCCTTCGAGTCACTTAAAGCTAAGTGGCGGATTTATCTGAGCAAAGGTGTTAATAAATCGCCGCTGTTTTCAAAGCTGAAAACAGGTAACACTATATCTTGATTATTGGGTCGTCGCCAAGCGGTAAGGCACGGGGTTTTGATCTCCGCATACCAAGGTTCGAATCCTTGCGACCCAGCCATTTATCTCTATCTTTTAATTAAATTCGTGCGGGAGTGCTGGAATGAACGACACCCCTATGATGGTGTTTTCTGGAAATGCTAATCTGGCTTTGTCTGACGGTATAGTTAAGAAGCTTAATATGCGCCTAGGAATGGCGTCCGTCGGCAGATTTAGTGACGGAGAGATTGCGGTGGAAATTGAAGAAAATGTCCGGGGTAAGGATGTTTTTGTCATACAACCGACCTGTTCTCCCACTAATGAGAATTTAATGGAATTATTGGTGATGATCGACGCTCTCAAACGAGCATCGGCATCACGTATTACTGCTGTAATGCCTTATTATGGCTATGCACGGCAGGACAGACGTTCGCGGTCAGCCCGGGTACCCATCAGTGCCAAGCTGGTTGCTAAAATGATCGAACAGGCGGGCACTCATCGCGTTTTAACGGTTGATTTGCATGCCGATCAGATTCAGGGTTTTTTTGATATACCGGTAGACAACGTTTATTCATCACCGATACTTTTAGGGGATGTGTGGCGTCAGCAATATAAAGATTTGATTGTTGTTTCTCCGGATGTCGGAGGCGTGGTTAGGGCGCGTGCGCTGGCCAAACGACTGGATGATGCTGATCTTGCCATTATAGACAAGCGCAGGCCCAAGGCAAATGTCTCGGAAATTATGCACATCATCGGCGATGTAGACGGCCGCACTTGTGTGCTGATTGACGATTTAGTCGATACCGCAGGGACTTTGTGTCATGCCGCCGCCGCGTTAAAAAAACACGGTGCGATTAAAGTGGTTGCCTATTGTACGCATGCAGTATTGTCGGGGCCCGCGATGAAAAACCTGAATGGGTCGCAACTGGATGAGTTGGTGGTTACCGATACCATACCGTTGAGTCAGGATGCCGTTGAATCAGGAAAAATAAGACAGTTGAGCGTTGCAGAAATGCTGGCTGAAACGATAAGGCGTATTGCCGTAGGTGAGTCGGTTAGTTCGCTTTACGTTGATTGATAGAATTTAATGTTTGTGCTCTAAGCACGGACTTTTTGAAAAATGGTGAGGAAAAATGTCTAAAGTATTTGAATTTGTTGCCGAAAGTCGCGGTCACTCAGGTAAGAGTGCAGCAAGAAGAGCGCGTCGCGCGGGTAATGTGCCTGCGGTGATTTACGGTGGTCATAGCGAGCCTCAAATGCTGGTGTTAAATCACAACGAAGTCATTAAGCATCTTGAACATGAAGCGGTTTATTCGCATGTGCTGGATGTCACGATTGATGGAAAAACAGAGCAAGCCATACTTAAAGGCGTTCAACGTAACCCTGCAAAAGTTCAAATCCAGCATCTGGATTTTCTTCGGGTCAACATGTCCAAAACAGTAAAAGTACACGTACCTTTACATTTCACCAATGAGCATACCTCTGTCGGTGGCAAAAAAGGCGGCATTGCAGCCCATTCATTGGCTGACGTAGAAGTTTCATGCTTGCCTACCGTGTTGCCTGAATTTATCGAAGTCGACCTGTCTGGCCTGGATATTGGCGAGACCATTCACCTTTCCGATATTGTATTGCCTGCCGGTGTTGAGATTGTAGTTTTGGCCCAAGGCCCGGAACATAACTTGCCTGTCGTTTCCATGATGGCGTCAAAAGCCAGCAAAGACGAAGTGGTTTCTTAAAACCGCCATAGATTACAGATGATTAAGCTTATCGTCGGCCTGGGCAATCCGGGTCGACAGTACGAAAAAACCCGGCATAATGCCGGGTTTTTGTTTTTAGACGCCCTGGCACAAGAGATCGGCTGCACCTGGTCTAATGAATCCCGGTTTCAAGGTTGGTTTGCAGAAGGCAGCGTTACAAACGGTAAAGTCATACTGTTAAAGCCGGACACTTTTATGAATAGAAGTGGCCAGTCTGTAGGCAAAATCGCCCGCTATTACAAATTAATCCCCGAAGAAATTCTCGTAGTTCATGATGAGCTGGATTTTAATCCCGGCATAGTCAAGCTTAAAAAAGACGGCGGTCATGCCGGACATAACGGCTTAAGAGACATTATTGCACATTTGGGTTCAAATGGATTTTACCGCTTAAGGCTGGGCATCGGTCGGCCGCCTGCCGGAAAAGTCGTCGCAGATTTCGTATTATCATCGCCATCAAAGCCGGAATGGGAGCTGTTAGTCCAGGCTTTCGACTTGAGCCGTGGCTTTATCGGCCCAATGATCTCAGGCGATATGGCGGCGGTCATGAATAAATTAAACACTTGACTACGATAACCTGGGCAAAGCCGCCGCCGGGCGTACGAAAATTGGTGGTTTGTCCCTGATATAAACGAGCGCAGATCAGTTGCGTCTTAGTTTTGTAAACGTAATGACGCAAATCGAGTTTGAAATCGACGATTTTGTTGTCTATTTCCAATTGCCGTTCGCTGGGTTGCACCAGTGCTTGCGCAACATAGTCTCCCTTCAGGATCTCGCCGAACACCCGCCGGGTTAATTTGTCGCCACGGTATGCCGCCTTGCTGCCATAGCCTTTGGCGGGTTTGAAAAACAATTGCTTGCGGGTCGACCACAACGCATCGGCATCGTCGGGATTGACCAAAACCGTATGGGCAATACCGGCAAGCAATACAGCTCTGGTTTTTTCGTCTACGCCCATCGCTATTAATGCCGCCTCGTCAGTCAACAGCGCCAAGTTCCTTTTATCTGCGTATAAGGCGTGGGCTCGTGGATGGGGTGTAACGACTACCGCTGCCTCCCGATAGGCGTCGAATAAGTGCCGGTGCGCCGCAACTTCCAACCCGAAATCGGTCAGCCGATTATAGATCAGGTCGATAGGCCGATTTTTGTGCCAAAGCACTCCGTCATGATAGGCCAGTTCAGCGGGGTCGCAGATAATGGCGTTGATGTCGTGTTGTTCAAACAGTTTTTTGAATAACAGAAATTCCGGCAGCATGTATTGCGCGGGTGGATTTTCATCGACGATGGCGATAGTTCTTAACGGCTGCGCACCTCGTTCTGCCTGCCATTCCTCAAGAAACATCTCAACAAATACCTGTTCAGGATGTTCGTCCCCGGTTACGGGTATGACAGCCTCCCCGGATGGAACACAACAGGCTTTTTGCGTACGCGCCACGATGGCATTGATTAATGCACCGCCCGCATTGGTATTTATTTCAATCAATTGCGGGCCTGCCGCGCTCAGATGAAAGTCATAACCAAAAAAAACGCCGTGCGCTTTGGGGATAAATTTCGCCGTGTCCGGAGCGTAGGCAAGAACCTGTTGCTGATAAGCCGGTAACGCAATGACGCTTTCAATAGCAGCAATGATGTCACGCTGCCGTTGTATGCAAGTATCGGCGACAAATACAGCACACTCGGCAAAAAGATAAGGACGTTCTTCAACGATCATCCGGTACAGATTAATATCATTTTGCTGTTGCCATAATTCCCGCATGGCTACCCGATTGAGCGGCATACAACGGCACTGGTTGTTGAGCTGTTCGGCCCTTAGTTCGCCTGGCTGCCCGGACATCTGTACAGCGTCTGGATTAGGAAAGTAAGTCATTTTAGTTTATGTGTTGCAGTAGATACTTGGGCTGGATTCGGCTTTAGGAAGTGAATCAAATCCTGCTAGTTTATACCCATTATTTATCTTTGCAGGTTAATTAATGGCTATTTATAAAACATAAGTGATATGACGCATTAATTTATTAAACTAGGTTATATAACACAGTTTAATAAATTAATAGGCGTTAAAAATAGCTGTAGCTTAATTAAATCAATGGCTTGTTTTTTTGGCATCAATCATGCTTTTACAAGGTTATATGTTTTGTTAATTTCGTATAGCAGAGGTGAAAAATGAATCAGCAATTAGTACGCACAGAAGTTAAAAAAACCAATAACGCCGCTTTGTTATTAGGGACTGGTTTAGTTGTTGCATCCATGATTTTAGTGCCGGCACTGGCCGTCAGGTTGGGCTTAGGTGCCAGCTTGACCGGGGCGTTAAGAATTGCCCTGATGAAGGCCTCAAGCCGCGCCGTCTGTGCCGCTACTGATGCATCTAAAGCCGCTTAATCGACTTGGGCAGACGCCCTCTCCTGTCGCGTAATTAAAATGCTATTCTTAATACAGCTGTACCGGCCCGACTCCCTTGATTTAAGGACAGAAAAAGTTTCTGGCTTGTTGTAGTCACATTCATATTTTGCTATTATCGCGGACTACGTTGAAAAATATAGTTAATATAAATGACTGATACTAAAAAAGTGTGTGACCTTTGCGGGTTAGCCGTCGAAACGCCCGGTTTTACATTGAAAACTAAAGACGGCGATAAAGCGTTTTGTTGCGAAGGATGCAAGGGTATTTATCAATTGTTAAATGAAGATCAGTTTCTGCCTGAGTCTGATCGAGATTAATTATTCGCCACTGTTCAACACTTAAGGAAAAATAAAAATGAAACACGCGCATGGCAATGCAGCTAATACTGTGGCTAAAGAAGTTATTAACGGGTCAATTGTTTCATCTACGATACATACTGGGAGAAGATTAATGAGTAATGTCGCCAAACATCCGGTTCTGGTTTTCGGCTTAGGTCTGGCAGCCGGCTATCTGGTTTATAAATACAGAAAAGAAATCATTTCCGGCGCCTCCAAAGCTGTGGATGCCGGCAAAGATTTTGTATTACAACAAAAAGAAAATCTGGAAGATATAGTCGCTGAAAGTAAGGAATAACGTACCGATTGTGTACTAAAGTGGGTTCATTCTTCACAGAATGAGTGGCTACGTTAACGGGTGTTTTTCCTGTCTATCTAAAGCAGGGACACCCGTTTTGTTTTTCCAGGGGCTTGCTTAACTCATGTCTATCCAAAAAGAATTTGTGCTGCGTTATCGGGAAGACGGGCATGTAAGGTTTCAAATACCTGCTCAAATTTGTAATGTTGATGTAGCCAAAGCGGTAACGGACGGCATTTCCGATATAGACGGCGTATACCGCGTTAAGCTCTATCGCAACCAGCAGAAATTAGCGATACGTTTCCAGGAATCCGTTTGTGATTTTAAGTCATTGGCTAAGCAACTGTTTGATTTGCTGACCGATCTGGAAGCAAGAGACGCTTTAAAACCCAAGCCGGTTTCAAAATCAGCATTGTGGAAGGAAAAAGCCAAATCCAAGTTAGATGATTTTAAGGCGACGCGGTGGGTCAAAGAAAAATTCGGCGATGCCAAAGAGACTGTTCAGGCTGCTAAAATCATCACTAAGTTGGGCATGAAAAAACCCAAGGCTTTCATGAAAGACCCGGAAAAAGCGGTCATTGATTTTTTCAATGATATTCTGGTGCTCTTTCTTATCAGGCTGCATTGGAACGATATTACCCAACATTGGCTTTTAAAACCCCTCAAACATCGTTATGAGTGGATGGCGCTGTTTTATATGTTTTTTTTGCTGGTGCGTTCCCGCAAACAAAAATAGGGATGGAAGCCAAAGGCTAAAGGGCGACCTTTGAGGGTCACCCTTCGCCTTTCGTCTTGCACCTTCGATACTCCTGCCTCTTCCGAGAACTTCCGCTATGGATATACAAACTGCTGCTCCAAAAAACTTCCAGCTGGTTCATCAATTAAAAAGGCGCATCAGAATACTATCGCCGGTCTTGAAGAACGATCAAGAGCGCAGCTATATTCTTGAAATCCTTTTAAAAAAACGACCTGAAATAAAAAAGATACGCTCGGCTTACACGTTGGGCTCGGTTGTTATTGAGTTTGATCCGGCCAGTTTGCCCAAAAAGAATCTGCTTATATTACTGGACGCGGTGTTGGGTAATATTGCCCGGAAACAAGCCGATCAGCACAAACAGCAAAAGCAAGTCTTTGACGGCCCGGCACAGGAAATTGATCTTGCTGTTGAGGGCATGTCCTGTGCCTCCTGCGCTTTGTTGATTGAAATGGTGTTAAAGCGCGACCCCAGAATCAAGCAGGCCAGTGTCAACTTCGGCACCTCAACCCTCACGGTTCTTGGTCAGTTGGCCAAGGATGAGGTGGGCGCCAAAGTGGCGACGCTGGGATATAAAACCTACGCGATGGATACCTTATCCCAACGCAAAAATCTGATCGATAAGGAACAACAGCGGATTGTGATGGCTAAACGCCGTTTTATCTGGTCTGGCCTGTTGAGTTTCCCCGTTGTTATAGTCGGCATGGGTATGCCGACATCACGTTGGCTGCATTGGCTACAGTTTGCGCTGACTACGCCCGTGGTTTTCTGGTCGGGCGGAACCTTTTTTGCAAAAGCCTGGCGTTTGGCAAAACAACGCACGGCTAATATGGATACCCTCATTGCGCTGGGGGTCGGTTCGGCTTACGGCTATAGTTTACCCGCATTGTTCCGGCGCAAAGGGCATATCTACTTTGAAGCGGGCGCGGCCATTATCACGTTTGTGCTGTTGGGGCGTTATTTAGAGGAACAGGCCAAAGGCCAAGCCGGTGCGGCCATACGCAAACTGGTTGATTTGCAACCGCAAACCGCAACGTTGATCCGTGACGGACAGGAAATCATCATTGCCGTTGACGATTGCGCGATAGACGATGTGTTGCTGGTACGTCCCGGCGAGAAAATTCCGACCGCCGG
>PMJA01000106.1 GCA_003158415.1 Methylobacter sp. | reverse complement strand
GATTCCAACGCTTGTATGGCGGCCATCAGTTCCATACGATTATTGGTCGTGAGCTTTTCTGCGCCATAAAGCTCCTTGATTTTACCTTTATAGTTGAGTATCGCGCCCCATCCGCCAGGCCCTGGATTGCCTCGACAAGCTCCGTCGGTATAAATAATTACTGCGTCAGTCATATTTTTTTATCCGCGCTGATGGATTAAGTGAATTGACCAGTGAAAAACGGGGGCTCCCGCTTTTCACTGGTGTTAACGGGATGATATTGTAACGGCGTTTTATCGCCTTAATGGCATAAGCCGTAGAAAAAAATGAGTGGCCCCGAGTCACAAATTTACCTTGCTTGGTACTAATGGTGTCCAAGTTAAACTCAGATGAAACCGTGACTTCAAAATTCAACAATTTCAACCAATCCAGCATTCTGGATCGGGAAATAAAGTGACCTCCCCAGGAGTCTGCCATTTTTTTATCCCACAGATACTGATACCTTACCCATAAGCTCCAGGGATTAAAATTGAGTACAACTAACAAGCCTTCAGGCTTTAAAACCCGCTCTATTTCCCGCATCGTCTGAAACCGGCTGCTATCAAACTCCAATAAATGCGGCACGATAATCATATCTATACTGTCGCTTTGCAAGGGCAGACTATAGGCTTTTGCCTGAATTTTTCCGGCCTCGGCACAGCCCAACCCTTTGGCATCCAATACCGTATAATTTTTGTATAACGTGCAATCAATAAATTCATTTTCCCAACCCAAACCGCCGATTTGCAAAATTATTTGTTGACAACTGACCGTGATAGACCGTTGTAAATAGCCTGCTTCAAGCTCCTTTAACAGCTTACCCCGGGGTGTTTGATACCATGCAAACAAAAAATTCCGCTTCATTACTACACTCAATACAACATCAGGTTAACGATTTCCATTTAAAAAATGGTACAATTTCAAGTTATAATAATAACTATACCTTAGGCCTAAAGATGAAACGCGTTAATTTTAACAGGTCGGTTAATTTTTTATTAATTTCGTCCACTTTAATTATTGCCGGTTGCTCGGATGCGCCAAAAGAATCCTTGAGCATTAGCGACCCCGCGCCTATCACACCGACTCCAAACAACAGCTATACTTTCCATCCACTAAGCAAGCATAAGTTCAAAACAGCCTCAACGCATCAAAATACCGTTTGGGAACGGTTATTGTCGCTGTATTCATTACCCGACATTCAAAATCCACGCATAGACCGTGAATTAAACTGGTATCTGGAGCATCCTGCGGCGCTTGCGATACTTCAGCAACGAGCGGAACCTTATCTGCATCATATACTTGATGAAATCGAAGCCAAAAACATCCCCGGCGAACTGGCTTTGTTGCCTATTGTTGAAAGCGCTTTTGTACCCGACGCCTATTCAAAGGCTGACGCATCAGGGCTTTGGCAGTTTGTACCCTCCACCGGAAAAGAATTCGGCCTGCAACAAAATGACTGGTACGACGGTCGGCGTGATATTTATGCCTCAACCAAAGCCGCAACGACTTATCTTAAACAACTGAATGAAAACTTTGACGGCGATTGGCTGCTTGCGCTGGCTTCCTATAACTGCGGGCAAGGCAGGGTAAGAAAATCCATAGAAAAAAATGAATATCTCAACCTGCCCACCGATTATTGGTCATTAGATCTTCCCGGAGAAACCGAAAATTACGTGCCCCGGTTGCTGGCTATAGCCAAATTGTTCGCCAATGCCGACGAATACAATATCCATTTACAGCACATTCCCAATAGACCTTACTTTGAAGTCGTCGACATCAAATCGCCGTTGGATTTGCATAAAGCCGCAGAACTCGCCAACACGCCCCTACATACCTTTTTAAAGTTAAATCCAGGCTTTAACCGTTCCAGCACGGCGCCTCAAGGCCCGCATCGCTTACTGGTTCCTGTAGACCGCGCGCAAGCATTCAAGGAAAATCTGGCGACCCTGCCCTACTGGGAAAGGGTGGCTTTTAAACAATACGCTGAGGAGCGAGTCGCTAAGGTTCGCCTGCAAGAAAAGCATGAAGAAAAAGCGGCTCCTGTTCGCAATGAATCCGAGCAAATAATCACCACTCAATACAAAGTTAAATCAGGCGACAATTTGGCAACCATCGCCACCAGAAACCATACCACGATTAAATCGATCGCCTCGGCAAACCATTTGGCGGACACACAGGTTCGTTCAGGCATGAGCTTGCAAATTCCGTCGGAAGGAAAAACCGACAGCGCTCCGTTGCTTGCCACAACGGCTAAAAACAAATCCGCAAGCGCTCAAGTCTATGCGATCAAAAAAGGCGACACGTTCTACAATATTTCCCAACGTTTCTCTGTTGCCCCCAAAGATATCGCCAATTGGAACAATATCACGTTGGCTACAGCCTTAATTCCGGGCCATAAACTAACCATCAAGAGTATCAATCCGCAACTTGCCAGCGCGTCGCCATCCACTCGCCTGATTAATTACACGGTAGGCGAAGGCGACTCGTTGATACAAATTGCCAAAAAATTCAATGTGTCTGTGGCTGACTTGAAAAAATCCAACGCAAGCACACTCGTTAAAGGCCTACGTCCCGGTCAAAAACTAAAAGTGATTACTGATAGCCAATCATCAAGCTAAACCTTATATTCATGACTGCCATACCGTCTTGCGTTTAAGCGTCAACAGGCGTTTAAGCATGGCCTGTTCCATACGGTGCAGGCTTTCACGAGTCACACGCAGATTATCTTCCTCAGTAATTAATTGCTGTTCCAATGACGCACTGATACGTTCAAGATCTGTGTCTATCAAAAAATGCCGGGTGCTAATCGTTAACGCATTATTATTAAAATAGAGCACGGCGCCCGGCAAAGCCAGATATTGCCAATCGGCTGTTCCCAAGTTAAAACGTGCCAAGCCAAAAACCAGCGTCGTCATAAACCGTGCGTGATTGGGCAAGATTCCAAAACTGCCCGAAGCATCTTCACCAACAAAAGAAGTAACGCCCGTGANNTGCATGGAGCCGCGCATATAGCATTGCTCTTCGGATAAGTGATCATAATGCCCGGACAAGAAAGCTTCGCAATCCGTCAAGGTCTGCTCCAGCGGCACGGATACCCCAAGTTGCTTGGTGTGCTGGGCTAAAACGGAAAACGGCTGGGTGAGATAACGCTGCAATTTACGCGCCCGTATAACCACTTTGCGATCGGCCTCGGACAATTCTTCAATACCCAGCATGGCAATAATATCCTCCAATTCATGATAACGCGCCAGATGTTCGCGCACGCTTTGTGCCACGGCATAATGGCGATCACCCAGCGTATGTCTGTCCATCAGTTTACTGCTGGAGCGTAAAGGATCGACGGCGGGATAAATACCTTTGCTCGCCTGATCTCTGGACAAAATAACTGTCGTATCCAGGTGGCTGAGTATGGCACTGACAGCCGGATCGGTCATATCATCGGCAGGCACATAAACGGCCTGCACCGAGGTGATAGCGCCCTGCCGGGTGGAAAGTATCCTATCCTCCAGTTCAGCAACTTCCGTGGTCAGTGTCGGCTGATAACCCACGGTAGCAGGCATACGACCGAGCAGGCTGGATATTTCACTGCCCGCCTGCACAAAACGAAAGACATTGTCGACGACAAACAAAACTTCTTTATGCAAGGTATCGCGCAAGTATTCTGCATAAGTTAATGCGGACAGGCCAACCCGAAAACGTACGCCGGGCGATTCATCCATTTGCCCGAACACCATCAAGGTATCGGGCATGACGCCCGCCTGTTGCATTTCCCGCCATAACTCATGGGCTTCACGAATACGCTCACCGACCCCGGCAAAAACGGAAACGCCTTTATGAATAGCAGAAACGGCATGGATGAACTCCATAACCAGCACGGTTTTTCCCACCCCTGCCCCGCCGAATAATCCGGTTTTTCCACCTTTAACGAAAGGACATAATAAATCGATAACCTTAATGCCGGTCTCCAAAATCCCGCTCATGCCTATGGCTTCGGATAAGGGCAGCGGTTTTGCATGAATATTGCGAAATTCGTTTTGCGCCCAAGCCGGCTGACCGTCCAGCGGTTCGCCGAATATATTCAATAGCCGGCCCAAACATTGCTCGGAAACCGGAATCCGCAACGGCGCGCCGGTATCGTATATAATCATGCCCCGGCTGAGTCCGGCGGTGCCGTGCAGCGTAATCGCCCTGATATGCCGCTCATCAAGATGCTGATGAACCTCAAACAGATACTGACTATGATCGAAATAGGTGTACAATGCCTGACGCAACGGCGGCAGCGAATTACAATCAATAATTACCACAGGCCCATGAACTTCAACGATGGTTCCTATAGCCTGCCGATCTTTTTGTGACGCCTGAAAATCATTCAATATTGCATACTCCCGTGAACTTTTTGGTTTTCTCTTGGCTTCCTTTAGCATTATAGTTCACCCGTCAAAACAATGGAGCTAAAGCATCATGAATAAACGATAAAGAACTGACTTTTTACGAGCAGTCATTACATAATTTAAAGTAACTGGAGAAATGTATGCTAAATAATAAATGGGTTAGTCTTTTACTGGTAAGCCTACTGGCTCTCACAGGCTGTCAATCGACGGGCGGTCAGATGGCAAATTCCTCAGCGAATATCAATCGCGATTCCAACGCCGCGTTGCAGAGTCTATACGCAAACAACCCTGAGGCCAAACAGTTGGCGAAGCGGGCCAAAGGCATACTGGTATTTCCCGGCATCGTCAAAGCCGGATTCATGGTCGGCGCCCAATATGGCAGTGGCGGCGCTTTATTTAAAAACGGCAGAACGGCAGGTTATTACAACATCGTCGCGGGATCGTACGGCCTGCAAGCCGGGGTACAGTCGTTCAATTATGTGATGTTTTTCATGGACAATGCCTCGCTGAACTACCTTAACAACAGCGAAGGCTGGGAGGTCGGCGTCGGCCCGAGCATAGTCGTCGTTGACCAGGGCGTCGCTAAATCACTGACGACGACAACCGCGAAAGACGGCGTCTATGCGTACATCTTCGGACAGAAAGGGCTGATGGCGGGATTGGGACTGCAAGGCTCGAAAATAAGCCGTATCAATCCGGATTAA
>PMJA01000403.1:4561-5354 GCA_003158415.1 Methylobacter sp. | reverse complement strand
GCAAAGTGGCGCAGTTGCAGAATTACAAAAAGAAACATTCTCTAAAATTGAGAAAAGACATACCTCAAATAACAGCACTGCTGCACAGATTTCAGGTAAGTAATAGACTGCCCCCCCGTACAGGCATCCCACGGGGGGGTGTTTTTTTCAGTCATTACTCTGTAATGTCACGCTTCATCACAATTTAAATTCAATTTGTTGTATCAGCCTTCAAGGATGTAGTCGACGCCCCCGGCACCTAAATACCACGCCATATTTCAGATAATCCAGTCATATCTTTAATCGTCTTGTTCCCTAGCATTTGCATATCCTTGGCTGTATGCTCTATTTTCGGTTCTCATTTTTTCCCGCAATCCTTCATTAGGATCAAGCATAATCTCTAAATCACTGTTTGGTTGATTATATCCATTATGTTCTGCATAATCCTGCTCCCCTCTATGATGCCAATACAATAAATCATGTGGCATAAAATAACCTCATTAGTTGTTTTTTATTAAGTCACTTTATGGCATAACATTGCTGATGTCCAGCGTTCCGCGTTCGCACACGAGGCCAGGCAGTAAGATTTATCTAAAACGGATTAACTTAGATTAGGATAAGTGCCCTTCAGGGGAACACAAAATATCATCGAAACAGATATAGTTATCGAATAATATCGTTTTATTAAAATAATGGCTTAGGTTAACCTCTGTGAAAAAAGTCTGGCGGAGTAGTGTATGCCATCCCTCGTCACAATTGATTTGAGCGAAGACAAGGAAAAACAAATGTTTAAAATTTTGACCTATAACAATAT
>PMJA01000403.1:0-4545 GCA_003158415.1 Methylobacter sp. | reverse complement strand
GCGCAGGGGTCAATAACATTCCTGTAGCGGAATACACCAAGCGCGGCATTCCGGTGTTTAATGCGCCGGGGGCCAATTCCAATGCCGTGGCCGAACTGGCCATCGCGGGCATGCTGTTAGCCGCTAGAAATATCGTACCGGCATTAAATTTCGTCCACGGACTGGAAGGCGACGAGGACAGTCTCAACGAGCAAATTGAAAAGAACAAGAAACATTTTGCCGGTTTTGAGCTGTCCGGCAAGACCTTGGGCGTACTGGGCTTGGGCGCAATTGGGGTAAAAGTTGCCAATTCCGCCGCCGCATTGGGCTTGAACATCATCGGCTTTGATCCGTTTATGTCTTTGGAAAATGCCTGGAAACTGACGTCATCGGCAGAGCCTGCAAGCAGCATAGATGATCTGGTTTCCAGGTCTGATTTAATCAGCCTGCATATTCCCTTGAATGATAAGACCCGGAATTTATTTAGCGAAGAGCACATCAGCCGCATCAAAAAAGGCGCGATATTACTCAACTTTTCCCGTGCGGGCGTAGTTGATGAAGCGGCCGTGCTTGCGGCTTTGGATTCTGGAGCGCTACATGCTTATGTCTGCGATTTCCCAACGCCTGCCTTGATCAATCACCCCCGCGCTATCACGCTGCCGCATCTGGGTGCATCCACGGAAGAAGCCGAAGACAATTGCGCCGCAATGGTGGCGGATCAACTACGTGAATTTTTGGAACACGGCACCATTCGTAACTCGGTCAACTTCCCCGAAGTCGTGGTGACTCCCAGTGGCGAAAGTGTGCGCCTTTGCATCGCCAACCAAAACAAACCGGGTGTAGTCGGCCATATTTCAACTGTTCTGGGTGAGGCAGGTCTCAATATACTTGATCTGCTGAACAAATCACGCGGCGATTATGCTTACACACTGGTGGATATAGAGGCAAATGCGCCCGCCGAAATACTGGAGCGTATACGCGCTATAGACGGCGTGTTGTCTGTACGCGTAATTTGATTTAGATTAAGCAAGACAATCAGGGTGGGCGACGCTATTCTGCCCGCTTGTATTTAGCACACATTCACAGGAGACTGTTATGTCACATTGGTATCAAGATAATTCCCACTCCATCGGCAACACCCCCCTGGTGCGGCTCAACCGTATCACCGACGGCGCGTCAGCCACCGTGCTGGCAAAAATAGAAGGCCGTAATCCCGCTTATTCGGTTAAATGCCGGATTGGCGCAGCGATGATCTGGGATGCCGAGCAACGCGGTTTGTTAGGCCCCGGCAAAGAACTTGTAGAACCCACCAGCGGCAATACCGGCATCGCGCTGGCGTTTGTGGCGGCGGCGCGAGGTCTGCCGTTGACCTTAACGATGCCGGAAACCATGAGTCTGGAACGTCGTAAGTTGTTGATTGCTTATGGCGCCAAACTGGTCTTGACCGAAGGCGCTAAAGGCATGAGCGGCGCTATCGCTAAAGCCGAAGAAATTGCCGCATCCGATCCTGACCGTTATGTATTGCTACAGCAGTTTAAAAATCCGGCCAACCCGGCTATTCATGAAAAAACCACCGGGCCTGAAATCTGGAACGATACCGATGGCGCGATTGATATACTGGTGTCCGGCGTCGGCACCGGCGGGACAATTACCGGTGTTACCCGTTATATCAAACAGACGCAAGGCAAGGCTATTATTTCAATTGCCGTGGAACCTGCCGCAAGTCCGGTTTTGACTCAGTCCCGCGCCGGTGAACCGCTTAAGCCCGGCCCCCATAAGATTCAAGGCATAGGCGCAGGGTTTGTGCCCGGCGTGCTTGATCTGGCCTTGATTGATGAAATCGAACAAGTCAGCAACGAAGAAGCTATCGAGTATGCCCGTCGTTTAGCCAGAGAAGAAGGCATACTGTCCGGTATTTCTTGCGGCGCAGCCGTCGCTGTTGCAGTGCGCGTTGCCAAGCGCCCTGAAAATGCAGGCAAAACCATCGTCGTAGTATTGCCCGACTCCGGTGAACGTTATTTAAGTTCGCCATTGTTTGAAGGTCTTTTCGATGCAGGTGGTTTGGCTGCATGAACGATGCCCCCCATCTAAACGGCCAGTATGACTGGGGTATAGATGGTCTGGTTGCACAGCTGCGTGAGCTGCGCGTGCAATCTTTGGAAACTCGGAACCTCCGCGATAAACCGCCCAAACTGCCGTCCCGAAAAGAGCTGCATAAAATCCTGGAGGCTTTAAGCGCGGTATTGTTTCCCAATCGTCTGGGGCAGTCCGATCTAAATGACGAAGGCATTGATTACTTTGTCGGCCATACGCTGGAAACCTTACTACGCGAGCTTTATACGCAAATACGCCGCGAACTTCAGTTTATTTCCGGCAGTCTAGGTCTCGATAACGCCGCCCATCAGCAAGCGATCAGTATTGCCCGCCTGTTTGCCGCACAGCTGCCTGCGGTAAGAAAGTTAATCGACAGCGATATTCAAGCGGCATTCGAAGGCGACCCTGCTGCGCGTAGTCCTGACGAGGTGCTGGTGTGTTATCCGGGCATTACTGCGATCATCCATCACCGACTGGCTCATATTCTTTATCAATTAGGCGCGCAGCTGGTTGCCCGCATTATCGCCGAGCTTGCCCACTCCGCCACCGGCATCGACATACATCCGGGCGCACAAATCGGCGAAAGTTTTTTTATCGACCACGGCACCGGCGTGGTCATCGGCGAAACTGCCATTATCGGACGCCATGTCCGCGTGTATCAAGCCGTTACTCTGGGTGCCAAACGCTTCCAGAAAGACGATAACGGCATGTTGGTCAAGGGCAATGCCCGGCATCCTATCGTTGAAGATGACGTCGTCATTTATGCGGGCGCCACCATCCTGGGCCGCATCACCATCGGCCAGGGTTCGACCATCGGCGGAAATGTCTGGCTGACCCACAGCGTCCCTCCAGGCAGCAATATCACGCAGGCTTATGTGCGTAGCGAATTGTTCCAGGGCGGCGCGGGAATATAACTGCTTACATTAAAAGCAAAAAACAAAATATCAAACAAGTCCTTTTCGCTTTGTGCCTGTTCCAGTCTTAACACAACAAAGAAGCCTCCCCGCCCTATATATCATCAAATCAGATAAACATATCACTATATATCGTTAAAAATTCTCTCGCCTCGCTGATATAGTTTAATCAACTTAAAACTAATGAGTTGTAGGAGCGCACTATGGTTGCTGAAGCCAGAAAACAAAGTACGGCACAATTAACGAATGAAATCGCTGATCAGATTGCCTCTGTTTTGCAAGGCATCCGGTTTGGGTCGATTGAGATTGTCATACACGACGGCAAGGTCGTGCAAATTGAACGCCGGGAAAAAATACGCTTTGATGCAAAGTAACGGCTTGAATAAATAGAAAAATCTACTCTACCGTAACAGCGGCGAGCAAATATTATTTTTAGTGATGGTAGGCTGACCGGATCGCCGGAAGTTAAAGATCAACAAGGACACAACTATGACAAACTTTCGACGCACGGCACTCGCCAGCGTAATTAATCTAGCTTTCTTGGGCGCAACCAATGTCCATGCCGCCGACACCAAGGCCTTGGAAAAACGTATCCACGAGCTGGAAAGTCGTTTGGCAAAAATGGATCAACTGGAACGTCGTTTGGAGAAACTGGATCAAGCGGGCGCTTTATCCGCCAAACCCGCTGCAGCAGTTACAGCGCCAGCCGCACCATCGCCGGAAGTGGTCAAACTGACCCAGAAAGTAAATACCCTGGAGCGTAAGCTGGAAGTGCAGGATGAAGTGACGACCAGCACCTTCCAAAAGATGCCAACTATCGAGGCCGGCTCGGATGGCTTTAGGATTTCTTCTGCGGACAAACAGCATCTGTTACGCATAGGCGGCACCGTACAAGCGGATGGACGCTTCTTTCTCAATAATTCCACTACGCTTGCCTATGGCCCTAAGCCGCAATATCTTGATAACCCGGCCGGCCCCGACTCATTCTTTATCAGGCAAGGGCGTATTATTTTGGACGGTTATTTCTTTAAAGACGTTAATTTTAAACTGATGGCCGACTTTGCCGGTTCAAACCTGTTGCCGGACGCCTACCTAGACTACACTTATTTCAGTCAGGCCAGCCTGTTGGTCGGTAAGTACAAGCCCTCCATCGGTCTTGAGCGCTTACAGGGCGACGCGGACACCGTGTTCCTGGAACGTGCGCTGCCGTCCAATTTGGCGCCAAATCGCGACGTAGGCATACAAGTGCATGGCGGCTTCGGCATGCCGGGCTATAAGGGCGAAAAAGTAGTTGGCCCCATCGATTCCAAGAATGCCTTTAATTACCAGATTGGCTTCACTGATGGTTCTGGAGACAGCGGCAATAACACGACGCAGGGCACTGCGGGTCCATCGGGCAATCTCAGTAGTAATAAAGAGTTCGACGCCCGGGTATTTGCCCAACCTTTTCAGCATAGCGGATACTCCTTGCTGGAAGGCTTCGGGGTCGGTTTGTCGGGGTCTTTCGGGGATCCGAATCATCAAGGCATTAACGCCCAGAGAACCGCATTGGGGCAAA
>PMJA01000279.1 GCA_003158415.1 Methylobacter sp. | reverse complement strand
AAACACTGCCCTTGCGTACTTTTTAGGCATATCCGAAGTACGAGACCACCCAAAAAAAGTCCGTAACTGTTGAAGTGCCTCGTCCATCGGTACTTTGTTTTCCAGCAATTGATTAAGTCGAACCACGGAACAAGTATGGCGCAGGTCGTGAGGATCAACGCTGTCTTTGCCAGTACGGTCAAACAAGATTTTACGCACCGGAGCTGGCATATGTGTGGACAACTGGGTGAAATAAGCCGTCAAAGATTCATGCGAAAGCGGAGTGTTCCATTGAGTATTCAAGAGGAAAGGGTGGTTTGCTTTCCCTCGATAGTTTTCGGAATAGGTTTGAATTAAATTGGCTGTCAAATTACTTACAGGAATTTGACGTATGGAATCAGCAGTCTTAATGCTTGGCTTGTTATATCGTGGGTCTACGTCACCATAAGCCTCAATACATTGGACGTTCAGCCAATACCGGTCTCTTTGCAATTTATTATCAAACCCCGATTTAACAGCATCTACCGGAAGTAAAAGTAGTTCTCCACGACGCAAGCCCTGATGGAGCATAATCACGAATGCAATAAAAACCGTCCATTTAGTCTTTGGACGTTTAAAGGGGTTGGTTGGCGATTCTGGATCCAATATTTCATAGAGGCAGCTCACTACATCGGCTGGAAGCGAACGTAGAATGTCAGGACGACGTGTTTTTTGTATTCTGAGTTGTCCATATAAAGCATTCAAATGCAGCAACCTGGCTTCCAAATCCGAAAACTTACTCGTTGCTGCGCCACTTTTGCTGATACGCGTCACAACATCTTGAACAAACGATAGTCCGGCCCGCCATTGCTTCTGCGCGGCCGCAGTCAATTTTGGCTTATTTCGTAGGGAAATGAAGAAGGCTTCCAGTAGGTTTCCGAGTTCAACGAAATTACACGCACCTAACGTATCATCCAAAAAACCTGGGTAATTCAACTCGTCAGCAAAAAAGTACAGCGCTTCAATGTAACGAAGATTTTTAGATTCAGTGGAAGGTGCCAAATCTTGTGACATTACAGCAGCTCTTACGGTTATCCAGAATCTTGGCAGTCCAATATCGTCGACCAGCAACGATTTTATGAGCGCCTGATGAAGCACAACTTCATTAGAAAATTGTTTAAAGGCCATAATTTGAACTCAAAATTGATTATTCCAGTAAAAACCGTCGAAACTCACAGTTAACTGGTGTGGTTATTGGTTGATTTTATAAACAGCCAATATACTATCATGTTATTTTTCAAAAAATAAAGCTTTATATTTCAATAGGTTATAATATTCTATAGTGTGTTAAATAGCATACTTTTAAAAAAATAACTGTGGTGAGCGGTTATTATTATTTATGCAATTTTATAGCGTGCAGTACTTGCTAAAGTGCAATCGCTGAGAGAAAGGAGTCGAGTAGCCTCCATGAAAAGCGATAGCTCATGTGTTTTCACGAAGCGTCTTATTGAGACGTGAAAATGCAGTCTTTACGATATCGCGTCAAGTCATTTGCGTATTGATGATTTAACTCCTTGTTGAGTTAAAACGAGAGAAAGAAGCCTTCGATTTTTATAACGGAGAACTATGCTATCAATTATTGAGCACCTCATCAGATGTGGACGGAAAATAATCATGAGTGAGAAGGAACTGCAACACAAAAATATAACAATTAATAATCTTATGTTGTTAACCGAAGGTACAGTAAGGACATTCCATAGCAACAGCTAGAAATATGCTAGTTATTCGCATAATGTATATTATGTTAAATTATGTAATATCCACTTATTATTCGATAGCATTATCGATCCGCCCTGCATTCCATTGCAGCGCCTTACTTCCTTTCGGCTTCCGCTATTACCACGAAGATACGTTGACATGCTTTTCTTCGTGTCCTTCGTGACTTCGTGGTGAATCAATGGGAGTCGCCTTAATTATTCGTGCGTAAAAATGCTTCGAACATCAACAATGACCAAATCGGTGAACTGTAATCGCGCAAACCGCTTTGATGCTGGTTGACCATCTGCTCCAAAAACGACTGGTTGAATAATCCGCATTGGGTCATGGTTTCCCCAAGCAGCGCTTCCCGCACTTTGTGTTTTAACGGCCCTTTAAACCAGGCGTCTAACGGCACGGCGAAACCCATTTTGGGGCGATATAAAATATCGTCAGGCAAATAGCTTTCCAGGGATTTTTTAAAGATGTATTTACCTTCGCGGCCTTTGAGTTTCATGTCCGGTTGCAAGCCCGCCATCCATTCCACCAGCTTATGATCCAGTAACGGCACTCGGACTTCCAAGGCATGCGCCATGCTGGCCCGGTCGACTTTGGTTAAAATATCGCCCGGCAAATAGGTTTTTATATCCAGATATTGCACCAGCGATAACGGATTATCGGTCGGCGCGTTGTCTACATGCCGCCTGAATACGTCAACGGCCTGATAACCTTGTAAGTTTTTCTTTAATTGGTCGCTGAACAGCTTGCCGCGTAATTCGTTGGACAGCACGGATACACTGTGGAAATAGCCTTCCAAGGAATCACGGGCGATGGATTCGAAGGTTGATTTTGCTCTGAAGATTTTCGGCGCCCAATCCGCTTTAGGATAGACCTGCCCCAGCAAGCCGAACACCGGTTTTCTTATACTGTCCGGCAGCCACGAGCGCATTTGTTCTTCGTAAGTGTGCCAGCGATAGCGCCGGTAACCGGCTAAGTTTTCATCGCCGCCATCACCGGACAAAACCACGGTCACCTGCTTTTTGGCCAGTTCGCAGACCCGATAGGTGGGCAAGGCAGAGCTGTCGGCATAAGGTTCGTCGTAAAGACCTGCCAATTGATCGATCAAGCTGAAATCATCGGGATCAACTTGCTCAACGCGATGCGAGGTGTGATACCGTTTGGCGACTTGCGCAGCAAATTTCGACTCGTTATAGACCGGGTCGCCAAAGGAAATGGAACAGGTGTTAACGGGGTCGCTGGACAAGTCGGCCATCATGGCGACGATGGCGCTGGAGTCGACGCCGCCCGATAAAAACGCCCCCAACGGCACATCGGCGACCATTCTTATTTTAACGGCCTCACGCAGTCGGGCTATCAGTTCTTCGCCGGTGGCTTGTTCATCTTGGGCTGGCCTGGGCGCGAATTTAACGTCCCAATATTGGCGCGGCTGATAATTGTGATTGCCCCGCTTTATGGTCAAGCAATAGCCCGGCTCCAGTTTATAGACGTTTTTATAAATGGTTTTAGGATCAGGGATATAACCGAAACCGAAATAATCCTCAATGGCAGTAGGATCGAAGGTTTTCGGCAATTCGGGATGTTGTTTGAGCGACTTTAATTCGGAACCGAAAATAAACTGGCCGTTTGCCAGTTCGGCATAGTAAAGGGGCTTGACGCCTAGGCGGTCGCGTGCAAGAAATAAGGTTTGCAGCTTACGATCCCACACGGCGAAGGCGAACATGCCGCGAAACCGATCGACACAGGATTCGCCCCAGGCTTGCCAGGCATATAAAATCACTTCGGTGTCGCAGTGGGTCTGGAAGCTGTAACCCAGGTCTTCCAGTTCCTTTTTCAGTTCCATGAAATTGTACACTTCGCCGTTATAAGTTAGTACCGCATTGTTATCGCGGCTGATCATCGGCTGCTGTCCGCTGGTCAGGTCAATAATCGATAGCCTACGATGACCGAAGCCCAAGCCGGCTTCTATGTGCAACCCGCCTTCATCGGGACCCCGGTGATGTTGAGTTTCGTTCATACGCGACAGTAAGTCCCGATTGATTTCCCGCTGTTCTTTTATATCGAAGATGCCGACAATTCCGCACATAGCTCATTATTCCTGTTTTAAAGTATTTTGCAGCGCCCCGATTCTATCAACAGGACAGACTAATCATCTTGCAATAAAGTTAACAGCCGGTTTAGGTTTTGCTCCCAACTGAACGTGGCTTTGACAAAGTCACGATTGCGGTTCGATGCGATGAGCGGAGACTGTTTTTCCAGCTGTACGCCGACTTTACTGGTCATAATCTCAATCGTATCACCCACGGATACATCCAGGGTTTCATCATAAGGTATGCCTTCCATGGCTGCTGAAGTGGCAATGACGTATTTGCCCATCGCCATGGCTTCCAACACTTTGTTTTGTATGCCCCTGGCAATTCTTAGCGTGGCGACCGCCAGTTTGGCATAAGCAAGATACGGCCTGACATCGGAGACAGCGCCGGTCACGACAACGGAGTCACTTGCCAGCGCCGCCACTTCTTTGCTAGGCCGGGAACCGACGATGTAAAATTTTACAGCCGGGTGGTTTTTGATGATGTGCGGAAAAACGTCTTCTGCAAACCATTTTACGGCATCGACGTTGGCCCAATAATCCATCGCACCGGTAAACACGATAACATCGGCATCGTCAGGATAAGGTGTGGCGAATATCCGTTCCGGTGAAAAATAATCGGTATCGACGCCGTTATTAACAGGCATCACTCTGTCACTGACTTCAGGCGCCAGTTTTTTAAATAAATCAGCTTCCTGTTCAGAAACGAATAGACTCGCCCTCGCCTGCCCCGCTATTTTTTGCTCATAATTGAATAAATGGTGGGATTCCCGCTGATAAATCCATTGGCTAATGCCTTTTTTGCTGGCCGCATATTGCCGCCATTTGTCGGAATCGACATCGACAAAATCGACTATCATGTCTACATCATGGCTTTCATTAATAAACTGCGCCATTACCGATGAAAATATCAGCGCTTTTTTAATCGAGTGGGTTTTTAAGGTGTTATCGACCCAATCCTGCATGGTCTGATTTTTATAATACGGCAAACTCAAGGCGTCACCGGTCAGCAGTCCTTGCAGACTTTTAATTTTGGCCTGTAGCGGCTTAAGTTCAAGATAATGGGTGCTTGCACACAGTGCGTCAAGTTTGTCGATATATTGCCAGTCATTCGGATCATCAATAAAAGCGCCTAAATGCACATTATAGCTTGAGCTTAAATACTTTAAAAAATGATAGGAGCGTATCTTATCGCCTTTATTGGGTGGATAAGGGATACGATGAGCTAGAAAAAGCAAATCTTGCATAGATAATGTGTAGGCGACAATAAGTAGTTGTTTAGCTTAAATCTTTCGATAACAAAGGCCCCACCCATTGACTGACCGCTAACGGCAAGCGTTTCCATGCCGCTATAAAGAATCGGTATTTAGGGTTAAGTGGGTTGATGTCAGGCATAGCTGCTGATTTAACCAAATAAAACTCATAAAATATCGGCACAGGTACAAATCCCCAATTCTTCTTAAAGCTGTAGGAACCGGTGCCTATTTTACTGCGCCCGTAATCGAATACTTTGATGCCTTTTTCGACGGCGCGGCGCATGACTTCCCAATACATGAAGTCATTGCCTTTAAGCTCTCTGGCCAAATCGGTGCCGCCGCCGTAGTAAGGCAATATTTCGTCTTTAAAATAAAAACTCATCACACTGGCGACCAAGCGCCCGTTGTGCTCAACTGTCAACACTTCACATTGATCGGCAAAAACATCTTTGAGCGTCTGAAAATATTTTTTTGAGAACACCGGCGTGCCTAAATTTCTGACGCTCTCGGAATAAGCCCGATAAATTCTATCGATATTATCGTCGATAACGCTAATCAGACCGGCTTCTATGCCTTTTCTTACCATTGCACGCTGCTTTCTGGGTATAGCCAGAAAATTCTTTTCCGCATCGGCATCCAGGTCTTTTCTAAAAGACACATAAAGATCCTTGTGCGGTCTTTCAGGCGTTTTTTGTACCCGGTTTCTCATTTCCAGACAATCGACGCCCAATTCTTCAGCCAAACGGCAGGATTCTTTATCCAGCTCGCGGTATGACTGTTCGTCGCTGGCTATTATGCCGCCGTAAACACAGGGTGCAATCGATACCAGGGTATTGCCGAAAAACAGGCTGTTGATATGGACTAAGGGCAAAATTCCGGTAATTTTGCCCTCATTTTCGACATAAAGAAAAAATGTTTTATGTCCAAATGCCCGCTCAATGACGGTTTTCCAGCCCGCCTGATGAAAAAATGTCGCATCCTTACTCGCCCCCACAAAGTCATCCCAGCGTGAGTAATCTTCTGACTCCAGTGTTTTAATCATGGTTTACGCCTTTGTCAATATGGAACACATTTTCCATAGTATCCCAGTCAAAATCAGTCAACAGTCGTTTTATTCTATTTTCCATACGATTCAGATTCAGGTAGTGCCGGGTACGGGTTTTTAAACTTAAGCCCTGTTGCCGGGGCTGTTCGGGATCAATTTCCCACGGATGAAAATAGAAAATACCGGATTCATTCTCCAGATTATTAACCCGATTAAAAGCCCATTTCGACAAAGCGTAGGGATAAAATCTAAAAAACCCCCCTCCCCCGCAAGGAAAATTTTTATTACCGAACCGGATGGTGGTGATGGGGATTTCTTTAAACGCGTTATTTGCTATCGGTTCATAGATGAATCTAGGCGCATCCGGCATACCGTATAAATCATGCTTGACGGGATAGATACTGGAGCTGTATTTAAAGCCGACTTCTTGCAACACATCTAATGCCCACAGGTTGCTTGCCCCGATTGAATAACTGGCCGCACGATAACCGTTAACTTTCTTGCCGCTCAATGCTTCCAGTAAATTTTTCGATTTAACAACGTCTTGGCGAAATTGTTCAGGTGTCTGTTCGGTTACCCTGATATGTTCATAGCCATGACAAGCCAGTTCATGACCGTCCTGGACTATGCGTTTAACTAAACCGGGATAGCGTTCAGCAACCCAGCCCAAAGTAAAAAACGTAGCTTTTATACGGCTTTCTTCCAATAGATCCAGTATTTTATAAGTATTTCTTTCAACCCGGTGCGGCAAGGCGTCCCATTGCGCTTTGGCAATATAAGGTTCGAATGCCGAAACCTGAAAATAATCTTCCACGTCAATGGTCATAGCATTTATTTTGCGCATTTTATGTCCGGTTCCAGGCCGTTACAAATTTTCGTTATAAACAGCATCCATGTCCAACTGTAGCAAGATCGCTTTACGTAACAGTGCGCGTTCTTTGGTTACTGTTTGCTGTAAATCCCGAACCATTTTTTCCAAAGCTATAATGCGCTCTTCAACTGAACCGTCGGCATCTGTTGTCGTGGCGTTAGCGCCAGGCAATACATCGTGAAATTCATCAGTGGTCAGTGAGGCTTCGTCTTCAATATCGGCGATAACCTTGTTGATAGCACTTAAATCTATGACTGTTAACTCATCAAGATAGCCAAACAGCAGCACTCTGTCACATAAGGTGTTAATTCGCCTGGGTATGCCCTGAGAATACGAGCAAATTCTATTAAAAACATTATTATCAAATTGCGGCATTTGTTGCCAGCTTGCTTTTTCCAAACGAAATAAAATATAGCTTTTCGTTTCTTCTTCATTTAACGGCTTCAATTGATAAGTGGCCACTATACGTTGTTTTAACTGTTCCATTTCAGGTAATAACAGTGTCTCGCCTAACTGCTGTTGACCTATCAGAAATGTCTGAAAAAGTGATTTTCCTGACATTTCAAAGTTGGACAACATGCGCAGTTCCTCCAGCGCATCCTTGGGAAGATTTTGCGCTTCATCGACTATCATCAGGACTCTTTTGCCTTCCGTGGCTTGCTGGATAAAAAAACGTTCAATCCGGGTTAGCAGCGTAGATTTATCTTCACCCTCGTACGAAAGTCCAAAAGTTGCCGATATGATTTTTAACAAATCATCGGCACCCACCTGGGATGAAACCATAATACCGATGGTAATATTATCGCTATTCAAGCTGTTAACCAGCTCTTTAACCAGCATGGTCTTGCCCGTGCCGGGCTTGCCGGTAACAACAACAAAGCCTTCTCCCTGCGTTAAGCCATAACGCATATAGGCTAAAGCCCGTTTATGAACAACACTGTTGAAAAAGAAATCGCTATCGGCATTCAGTTGAAAAGGTTTTTTGCTTAAATTATAAAAACCGTCATACATAGTTAAAATCTCGTAGATAGAGTGGCTGTAGCCCGATTTTCTTGATAGCCGCTGGTTGGCAGGAGGTTGTTTAAATTACTTGTTTCTGATGTCTGATTCATGTGCTGAAGTTGCAGTGTTCCGTTCACTTGAGCAGTTATGGTTCTGTTTATGCCTAATGCAATCATATAAAAATCACTGTTTGCTGAGCCCGGATTCTTAGTTGTTTGCCATGTCGGTGTTAAAAAAGCGCGGGTTTTACTGGCGAACGACCAGTTCCAGGTACCGCTGACGCCGATTGTTTGTTGATTATTGCCGACGCCGTTCTGATAGGTATAATTTTGATCATAAGCGTTCACGTTAAAAGTGCTTTTACCGGTGTTAAAGGAAACCGATAAATTCCAGGCTGTTGTAACGATAACGTCATTGGTTAAGATCGGGCCGCCAAGGTAGTATTGGTTGGGGCCGGAATTAATACCGGAATTAATTCCGGTATTAATTAAAGGATTAACCAGCTGATTCTGGGCCAGTATTTGTTGCGACGTAGTTGTAGTGTTAGTGTGACTCAACGTCCAAGTTGATCTTGGCGCCCGGTAATTAATCGCTGTCTGCCAGTTTTGTCCGGAATTTCCGCTGCCGCCTATTCCGGTAGATGTACCAGCAGTTGTACCGGTAGTTACTCCCGCAGTTGTTCCAGCAGATTGTCCAAAACTCGTCGCTACCGCATTATCACTGTAAGTGGTGGTCGTGGTTAGACGAGGCATGGGGGAAAAAAAAACCGTAACAAAGCTGTTGTTCCCCGCTCCCGCAGTAAGGCTAAAATGCTGACTGGGCGTCCATTGCCCGCCGGCGGTGTAATAGGCGCCGCTATTAGTGGCTCCGGTCGTTGACTGATAACTGTTGCTACTATAGCCGCCCTGGGTAAAGACATTAAAATAAGCATTGATAGGAACGCTAACCCTTGCGCTTGAATTTTGATAGCTTATAGTTGGACTATTAGCTTCATAACTTTCGTTATTATTAAACGATAAATACCATTTAACCCGCTGAAAATAAGCGCCACTGTTTAACGTCATTGTTTCTGCAAGATTGAAGGTGTTTGAAATCGGCGCCAACGTACTGGTACTGTTAGACGAACTGGCATTGGCGCCGGTTGCCATGGTGTTGGCATTAACCAGAAATGAGCCATTGGCATAGTTGGAAAAATGAGGTGTCCAGCTGGGAGCAAGATTGAAACTATAGACATTGGTGCTGTTGCTGGAGCCGTTTATATTACTGGAGCCTAACTGGCTATTATTGATATATTGCTGACTGATCGAACTTGTTGAATTCAGGAATAAGGTATTGGGAATAAAGGTGTTACGAGAACTGGAACTCAATTGGTTATAGGTGCTAAGGCCATTATCGCCACCGGCATTATATAAATTCTGCATTTGATAATTAAGACTCATATTTGATCTTGCTGATTGCCCGGTAATCGTAACGCCGGGGGTAATGGACTCAACAAAAGCGCCCTGTTGGCTACCTGATGGCGCCAATGCAATATTGTCGGAATAGATTTCCTGGGCCTGAATGGTACGGTTTATCGTCCAGCTTAGCGCATAAGACTGGGTGTAATAAAAAAGAATATAAACACTGACTACGGTAACAATCAACGAAGAGGGTATAACTGACCGCGACCCATCTTGACGCCGATGGGTCGTAACTATTGCAGGTGTTTTCATGTTGCGGCTAAATACGAATATATATATGAACAAATAGCTTGCAGTTAATTATAAATCCACGGGCGCCAGCTATGACGTCTCACGAAATATTCTATGTTCATTTATTCGCATAGTGTCCATAACCATAACCGTATCCATAATAATCCGCCTCCATGTTTCTTTTTGTTTTATTGAACACTGCCAAAACCACGTCGCAAGCCGCCAATTTTTCAACACTCTCCATGACCACATTTTGTAGGGTTTTTTCCGCTTCTATGACTAACACAACTTGACCGACAAACTTAGCTAAAATCTCGGCTTGAGTTGCCGCCAGCAAAGGCGGCGAATCGAAGATGACGATTCTATCGGGATACCGGTAGCTCAACTCATCTACCAATAAGGCCATTTTATTACTGGACAACAATTCGGTAGAATGCTTATGCGACTTGCCGGCTGGAATCACTTGAAGTCCAGGCTGAGAGGTTTTAATTGCAATATCTGAAAAGGTGATATCCCTGCTTTCCAGATAGTCAATCAATCCCGGCTCAGATCTGAGCCCCAATGCCTTGGAAACAGAAGGACGGGCTACATCGGCATCAATCAATAACACTTGTTTATCGAGTTCATTGGCAATACTTAAGGCAAGATTAATGGCCGTAAATGTTTTACCTTCACCAGGCACACTGCTGGTTACTAAAATGAGATTCGCCCTTGTAATCCCCTCACTTCCTTTTCCGAAAGCATTACTGACCAAAGGACGTTTAATATTTCTGTATTCTTCTATGTCTTGCGTATTTGAATCCTCTGGATTGATAAAACCTAAGCTCGTCAATCGCGGCCAATCCAAGACTACAATGTCCTTATTAACCGGCCGTTGTTCTTGTTTTGCGCTGACAGTGATGACAGGCGCATTATCCGGCGAATTGTTCTTGGTATCGGTACTCTCCCCGGTTTCATTATAAAAATCAGATGCGTTATTTAATTTTTGCCCTTCATCCTTGGCTTTGTTTAAAGCTTTTTCAATGATGCTCATTTACACCCCTAAAATTTTAATAAATGCTTTTCAATCATGCATAGTCCTAAAAATATCAAACGCCATAAAGCCCATATAAGTTATAAATAATCCTGTTACTGCAATACTATAATTAAGCGCTTCTTTTTTGTGTCTGACTGAATAGGCCAGGCTTTGTTTTAAAGAAACATTGCCTAAAACCGGTAACCCCGTCAGCCGCCGGAGCTGTGATAGTGACATAACGGTCGGCCTGATCAGATAAAGCAATAAAGCTATGCCTGATCCAAATAGTATGCCTACAACTAACACAACCGAGTATAAAAGCTTCCGTTTTTGTGCAGAAGGCTGTAAAGGCGTATTGGGAGCATCTGCAATTTTAAACTTTAACGCCTCCGTCTCGTTCCCTACTTTCTCGGACATGGTCGCAGTTTCCCGGCTTGCGAGCAGCCGGTCGAAATTACCCTTTATTTGACCATAATCCCTGTTTAAATTCTCCATTTCAGTTTCTATTGAAAGCCTGGTATTCAGCTCATCTTGAGCTTTTTGTAAACGTTGCTGAAAAAGATCGACGCGGGAATTAATTGAAGCAATATTGGCGTCAACTTCATTGATGGCCACCTTTATACCTTGAACATAAGGATTCGTCAGCACTGCTGGCTCAAGCCCGCCTGCTTCCACCACATTGGCCTGTTTTGCGGCGTTACGCATCTGTAGTTCTCTGATGGTTTTGTCAATATATTTAACTTCAGGGTGATTTTCTGTAAATTTAATCAAAAGATTATTTTTTTTCTCTTTAAGCGCAGTAATTTGGGCATCATCCTGCGCAAGTCCAGCGCCAGCGGCCGCTGGACTTCCCCACTCGTCGTCGTCATCACCCGATGTTAACGCTTCCTCTAATTGTTCCTTTAACGTTTCTTTTCTTGACGCAGCTTCCTTTAATCCCAGCTTTGCCTCTTCCAATGCCGTAGTCATCGCCTGTATTTGACCAATTTGATCACTTCCTTGGCCGGGTAACAAGCCTATATTGGCACGTTTAAAATTTTCCCGCACTTTTTCTCCATTGCGTAAACGCATCTCATATTCTTGGATTTGTTCATCTATAAAGCGTTGGGCATTGGTAGTATTGCCTTGAGTAGACAATTGAGTTTGTTCGGAAAAAACAGTTAAAACAGCTTGTACAACATTTTTAGCTTCATCAGGAGTATTCGCATCGTATTGTATGGTATACATATCCTCCGCTCCTCCATTGATGTGAATATCCTTTTTCAAGTCTTCAATGAGTTTTTCCCGTTCGGCGGGTGTTTTTACCGTTTTAGCTAAATCAGACAGCTTAATAATCTGTTCGAGATTACCTTTCGTAAACATCAATTGCTGCATGACACGGAGCAATGATTTTATATCAGATTGAATCGCCATGCCCCCCAGCAACGGCTGCAACATGGTTTTTGTCTCAATACGAACTCTAGCGACGGACGTATATTTATCAGGCATCGTTGATACAAATAGCCATCCGCACAAGCATAACACCCAAGCGATACCAAGGGCTGCCCATTTGTATTTTAAAGCACCCTTTAAAAAATAAAGAATTTCATATAATTGCTCTTGCATATTAATTAGCCGACATTTTCGACATGATACGTTTAATTTTCATTCAATTTTTAAAAAAATGCTTGCGGTATGATAACAATGTCGCCGGGTAGTATTTTTACATTCGCAGTAAAATCGGCATCATCAACTAAGTCGTCAATTCTAATTCCGAAGTGCTGAGGCTCCCCATCAATATTGCGAATAATACTGGCCCGATTGCCATCGGCGTATTGCCCCAGACCTCCAATCTGTATCACCAAATCAAGCAAGGTCATATCTCTCTTATACGGAAAGGTTTTAGCGGAATAATGCGCAGAACCACCACCGCCGGTACCGCCGCCACCGCTTAATTGCCCTATAACCCTGACTTGCTGGCTATAACTACCTAATCCCCCGGAAACCATAATGACTACTTGCGGATCCCTGACGTACTTAGACAGCGCTTTTTCCATTACCCTGGCTAATTGGGACGGTGTTTTTCCGCTCGCCAAAAGATCTTCAACCAACGGAATAGTGATTTTCCCATCCGGCCTGACATGCGCCGTGGTCGATATATCCGGATTTCCCCACACAAAAATTTGAACATTGTCGCCAGGGCCAATGATATAAGTATAGTCTGCAGGAATGACAGCATCATCTTCTTGGGTTAATTGCGGGTATCCACAACCTGAAATCAGCAAGACAAGCATAGGAAACACCCCTATTATTTTCGCTAGAACCCCCACACTAATCCCCCCTTAATCATATAAATATTGTATTGGCAAAAGAGAAACGCCATAACAGCGATTCTGTCCGATCAAAATTTTCAAAATTAGTTCCCAACAATCAATGGCCTCTGATTTTAGCTATAATTTCTTCGAGTAATGTTTCAGCCGATTTTTTCTCAGCAAAATCCCCAGTCTTCTTTCCTAATTCAAGCGCTTGTTTAATCTCATTCATTGCTGAACTATTGTTTCCGTTTTTATAGTAGGCAACACCTAAATGATATCTGAACACAGGAACATTCGGTGTAGTCGCAGTTATTTCGTTTAATATTTTTATACCGTCGTTGACCTTACCTTGTTTAATTAATATCCAGGCATAGGTATCTTTAAAATAAGGTTGAGTTGAATCTTTAAATTTTCCGGCGAGATGACCGGCTTTTTCCAATTTTTCAGGGTCAGTATAATGTTCGCTTAAAAGAACCGCTAAGTTATTGATTGCAACATCCAGATTTGGATTCTTATTCAGTAATGACTCATAAAGGGAAGCGGCGGAATCATAATCACCCAACTCATCATACTTTGATGCCAGGGATAGTGATAATGTGATGTTTTCCGGATTCTGTTTAAGTCCGTCCTGATAAACGCTGATGGCGCCTTTGTTGTCGTTCATAGCTGATTTTGTGCTTGCCAACAAGACATAGAGTTGAGGAATTTGAGGATTATCCTTAATCAGGTTTGTTAGCAACATGGCTCCCTTATCAAGTTTTTTATCCATTAGATATAAATCACCGAGCAGAATACCCGCAGCAACGTTTTTGGGATTTTCAGCTATTAAGCCATCTGTAAAAGCAATCATCTCATCCCGTTTATTCAATTTCTCATAGCATTGAGCCAGATTACCTAAAGCATCACTGTGTTCCGGGAATTTTATTAATAGATTTTTATAAACTTCAACTGCTTTAGCATAATCACCTTCCCCCTGAAGAACTTGTCCAAGTAGATAATTAGCCAGGTCATGGGCAAGGGGATTGGGCATATTTGTAATTTTCAGTATGGTATCCTTAGCACCTTCCCAGTCGCTTTCTGCCAGGTTTATATTGACCAGCTTTTCAAGAAAAACGATATTGCCAGGGCTTAGTTTTAACGCTTTTTCAACAAGTTTCTTTGCATATTTAAAGTCATTTTCCCTCACTGCCTTATCATAAGCATATGTTACTGCCTGAAAATTTGCCGGATTAATTTCAAGAACTTTTAAGAAATGCGTATCAGCCTGTTTTATATCGCCTTTAATTACAAATATTTGTCCAAGCAACATCTGCGCTTCTTCAGAGTCTTCTTTGCCCCAGATAATTTTATTTAATAGAGCAATGGCCTCATCGTATTTTTCTTTTGTCAAAAATATTCTCGCTTTTAAAATAGTAGCATCATCATAATTTGAGTTTGCGTCTAAAATATCGTCGACAATTGTTCCAGCCCCCCCAAAATCTTTAGTGTCAAACGCCACTTTTGCCAATAGCGTTTTTGCAGCCAACCCTACTTTCGAATTTTTCTCCGACTTAATAACCCGATTGAGGCCAATCTTGGCTTCGTCAAAATTTCTTCTCTCGATCATCCAGTTTGCAAGCCCAAGCTGAATCCGTGGTTGATCCTTATGTTCCTCCAAAAATTGGTTAAATTGGTCATTAACTTTTTCTTTAGCTGTCGCGGTTAAAAAATCAAGCAACATGAGTTTTGACTGGATATTATTAGGATTAGATTCAATAATGCTGCGTAATAATGCTTCCGCCTCTTTTGTTTTACCTGACTGGGCATAAATTTTTGCCAGCGTAACTTTAAACTCCTGGTTATCGGGATGTTCAGCAATTATTTTTTGATAATCAGCGATAACGGCATCTATGTTTTGGTTCTTGGCATCCAGTTGAATTTTAAAAAAATCAAAGTTCAGATTGTCGGCATCCGATTTTCTTGCCGCATTTATTAAATCCAAGGCTTGGGTATAATCTTTTTTTTCCATATAAATAAAAGCCTTTAGACTCAATACCTCACTATTGTTTGGATTTTCTTTCAATATATCGTCAATAATAACCAGTGCTTCTGCCAGTTTCTTTTGTTTGATGAGCACTGAGGCCTTTAATGCGAGGGCGTCCAGATTCCGGCTAGAATCCTTCAGCACAAATTCAGCTTGCTTCATTGCTTCGTCGACCTCGCCAAATAGCAGTTGAACTTTTCCAAGCTTTAATCTGGCAACAGTGTAGGTCGGAGCCAATTCAACAGTTTTTAGCAAGTTTTCTTTCATCTCCCTGAACTGCCTGTTCTTTTCATCTACCAAAGCCATGTAATAATAAGTTTCAGCGGTATCTTTGCCTGATTGACTGGATGTTTTTAATTCAAGCTTGGCTTTCTCGTACTCGCCCTTATTGATGTATTCAACACCTTTTTGCAAATGTTCTTCAGAATCGATATTCTTATCAGATCTACCCAGAAACAGCCATAGAACCAGTCCCAGCACCAGCACTGCTAAAATAATTGAAACAACTAATATCTTTTTTTTGTTACGATGAAGATGGGACATTTTAACTAGCCTACTAATAAATGATGTCAAAAATAATTGTTCCGTAATAGACTCAAAGAGAGTGTCACAAGGCGGCTTTGAAATAAATCTGACAGAGTTTAACAGACTTCTTATTAGAGTAATCTATCTGTGTATGTGCCTATAGCCTTAGCGGTCACTCTCATCGGTTTTGGTCAGCGTACTTAAGTCAAAATCGATACTGTCGTTATTGTTTTTCGAAGCGTATCCGCATGCTCCACTAGAAAACAAAGTCGAACTCTGACAAATATCACAGCCCATTTCAGCAACTTTCCCCCAAAACGCAATATCATCTTTTTTGCCTGCTTGAGCCAATTCGTTGGCATAAGCTTCGAAAGCCAGATTGTTTTCGGTTGAAAAAAAGATTTCCAACAGTTTCAATTTACATTCATCCCGGTCAGGCTGCTCTTTAATGACATTCCTCATCAACTCTTCAGCTTGTTGATAGCGCCCAACCGCCATATAAACATCCGCCTCGGAAACCGGATCAATTTCATCCTGATCTATATCAAACTTGCCGAATGAAGATTCTTTGAATAAAGAGCTTGCGCTAACTGCATCCGCATTATTAGCGCTCTCTTTTTCAATCGATGTAGAAAAATAATCTTTAAGTTCAGGGGCCTTATTGATATTTGAGGGGGTAAATAGGCCGGAGTTAGCCGATTTTTCGTCATCTTTACGTTTTCGCCACCAAAGCCACCAAAGCCACCTGCATCGACGTAACTCCTTGCCCTGTAACGGTAATAATTAGGTGGCATTGGTGGCTTCCAAGGTGGCTTAGGTGGCATTGAGGTGGCTTATGAAACTCCAATGCCACCTACCTGTGGCAGCGGTTCCATGACGACCATCGTCCGACCACCAATCATCGTGAATTGAATGTCCACTCCCCATGCCTTGCGAATGGCCGGGGCATCCCTTCGGAGCCTGCTTCCCAANNCCCTTCGACTTTAATAACGCCCCAAGCAACTGGGCAGTGTGGCTCGATTCCAACCCGAGGTCCACGGCTTTCGCTTCATTGATTTCCTGGTGCCGCAGGAACCCATCGTTGCCCAGGCAAGCCGTGATCCATTTTGCCGAGTCGGCCATGCGGGGCAGCTTCGCCAATTGAATTGTGGGCAAATTCCGTAGCCACTTGACGGCCAAATCGCAGAGGGCGCCAAAAATGGCTGGACGAACGGTGAGAAACTTTTGATTGAGATCGTGTTCATCCAGTCGCTTGTCCTCAGGGATCGTGGGCTGGGACAGGATCAATGACCGGCTCAGCAGGTCGCTGTTCTCTGCAAAGTCGGGGATTCCATTGAGCCCAATCGGTCGGCAAATGTCGAAGATGGTCTGTTCGTCATCCGTGTAGAGCTTGCGGGTCTTGATTCCACCGCCAGTAGCCGCACGGCAAAANNATGCCCAAGTCCCTTTCCTCTCTAGGCAGGGAAGCCAGCGGAGCCAGTTTCACCGGATCAATCACCGCCCGGCAGAAGCGGAACATGGACGACTTTGCCGATCCTTGTTCGCCGGTGGCAATGAGAATGTAATACGGTCCTACGCCTTTGATGCAATCCAAGAGCCAGCCTTGAATCAGCGTCCAGCCGTCTTCGGTAGGATTTACAAACGGCTTTAGCTGTTCCAGGCTGCCGCCGCTTGTGGGATGCGGCAGTTCGCCCGTGTTCTTCGTTCGCCTGAACTTGACGGGCGGGTTCGTAATCACCTTCCATCCATCCGGCGTGATTTCCACGGCTTCCCACTTGTCGTTGCCCAGGTCAATGTAGATGCGATCCTCAAGCCGGGCAAAGCGTAGGTAGGCGTGGTTGACCATCCCCGCCAATGCCTTGCTTTCGATGACTTCCAAGGCGGCGGTCTTTGCTTTATCTCCGACCGTTGCACCGTGCTCCTCGTAATAGCGATTAGCAAGCCAGCGTTTGAAGCCGGTCGAACCGATGGGCATGTTCTCGACGTGTTTGCCGATCTGGATCG
>PMJA01000359.1 GCA_003158415.1 Methylobacter sp. | reverse complement strand
AAGCGGCATTGCCGGAAACGCCACTGCAACCAGCGTCGACGGCGTTTTTGCCGCAGGCGATGTAATGGATTCGGTTTACAAGCAAGCGATAACCTCGGCCGGTTCCGGCTGCATGGCGGCGCTGGATGCTGAAAAATTTCTTGATGAATTGGCATAGGCACAAGGCGAAAGGTGTGGGGCTAAAAGAACCTGCGGCCTCTGCATTTTATCTTTTGCCTTGCGCATCAAAAATATGCGGCTGACTGCCCTTAATCCCCATAGCCCGGAGCAAGATTTTCCGCCGTTAAGCAAAGCGTTGCGCGAACCGGACGGGTTGCTTGCGATGGGCGGTTGTTTGTCGGAAAAACGCCTGCTAAACGCCTATCGACACGGCATTTTTCCTTGGTACAACCCCGGTGAGCCTATTTTATGGTGGTCGCCCGATCCCCGATTGGTTTTGTTTCCGGATAAGTTGATGGTTTCCCGTAGTCTGCGTAAAACGTTGCGTAAAAACAGCTTTTCAGTGACTTTTGATCAGGCTTTTGGCGAGGTCATTGCCGCCTGCGCAAAACCTCGGGCGGAAAGCGCAGGTACTTGGATAACAGGGGACATACAGCTGGCTTATAATGAGCTGCATCAAAGCGGTTTTGCGCATTCTGCGGAGGCTTGGCAGGACGGCGAGTTAGTCGGCGGCTTGTACGGCGTGGCTATCGGGCGCGTTTTTTTTGGCGAATCTATGTTTCATACCCGGACGGATGCCTCAAAAGTTGTTTTTGCCCGCTTGGTCGAGCAGCTCAAAGCCTGGGGCTACCAGCTGATTGACTGTCAGGTGCATACCCAACATCTAGCCTGCTTTGGCGCTGTAAACTGTGACCGCAGTTATTTTGTAGAATTACTCGATCACTATTGCGATGTTCCGGCTGACCCATCAGCCTGGAGCTGCCTATGATGTCCATCCCGCTATTTCTGAGCCAGGAGCATGCCTGTAGTTATCTTGAGGACGAGCAGGCGCAATCGGTATTCGTTCATCCTTCCTGCCCGGTAACGACGGCAATTTATGGTCAATTGATAGAACAAGGTTTTCGTCGTAGCGGGGATGACGTCTATGCGCCGCATTGCCCGCATTGTGCAGCCTGTATTCCGGTAAGGCTGCCGGTCGAAAAATTTAAGCCCAGTAGAAGTCAAAAGCGTTGCCTAATCAGGAATATCGATACCCAGGTTGTAGTCAAGCCTGCCGTTTTTGAACCAGCCCATTACGAACTGTATTTGCGCTATCAGGCTATCAGGCATGGCGATGGGGCGATGGCTGATTCCAGTCCTGATGATTATCTCGGTTTTCTTGGTAGTTCGTGGTGCGATACCCGGTTTGTCGAGTTTTTTATCAATAACGAGCTGGCTGCAGTCGCTGTTGTTGATCAGTTTGAACAGGCATGGTCGGCAGTTTATACTTTTTTTGATCCAAAATTTGCCGCCGCAAGCCTTGGCGTTTATGCCGTGTTATGGCAAATCGAGCAGGCACGGCGGCAACAAAAGGAATTCTTATATCTGGGATACTGGATAAAAGCCTGTAAAAAAATGGCCTATAAAAGCGACTATCAACCGATACAATTGCTGATTGATCATCAATGGGTTGATTTTATTTATTCGCCCGATGATCAATAATATCGTCAACGACTGCGGGATCGGCCAGGGTGGAGGTGTCGCCCAGGTTATCCAGCTCATTGGCGGCGACTTTGCGCAATATACGGCGCATGATTTTACCTGAACGGGTTTTTGGCAAGCCGGGCGCCCACTGAATAATATCGGGATTGGCTATTGCGCCGATTTCTTTTCTGACCAGGGCTATCAGTTCCTTCCGCAGTTCTTCACTAGGCTCTACGCCTGCATTCAAGGTGACGTAAGCGTAAATCCCCTGGCCTTTAATGTCATGCGGGAAGCCTACCACGGCGGCTTCCGCAACCAGGTCGTGCAACACCAACGCGCTTTCAATTTCCGCCGTACCCATGCGGTGACCGGACACGTTAATGACATCGTCGACGCGGCCGGTAATCCAGTAGTAACCGTCTTCGTCGCGGCGCGCGCCGTCACCGGCAAAATAATAGCCGGGATAGTTTTTAAAATAGGTGTCGATAAAACGCGGGTGATCGCCATAGATAGTCCGCGCCTGTCCCGGCCACGGACGGCTGATGACCAGTATGCCTTCCGCTGCGCCGTCCATGAGGCCGCCCTGATTGTCCATGATTTCCGGCAGGATGCCGAAGAAGGGCAGGGTGGCCGATCCGGGTTTTAATGCGGTAACGCCGGGCAGGGGCGTGATCAATATGCCGCCGGTTTCGGTTTGCCACCAGGTGTCCATAATGGGACAGCGACCGTTACCGACGACATGGTAATACCATTCCCAGGCTTCCGGGTTGATAGGTTCGCCTACGCTGCCCAGTATGCGCAGGCTGCTGCGATCGGTGCGGGTGACAAAGTCATTGCCCTGCGCCATTAACGCGCGTATGGCCGTCGGCGCGGTGTAGAAAATATTCACCTGATGTTTGTCGATTACCCGCCAGAAACGGTCGGCTTTGGGATAAGTCGGCACGCCTTCAAACATCAACGTGGTTGCGCCGTTGCACAGCGGCCCGTAAATCATATAAGAATGACCGGTGACCCAGCCTATATCGGCGGTACACCAGTAAATATCGCCATCATGGTAATCGAATACATATTTGTGGGTCATGGCGGCATACAGCAAATAACCGCCGGTGGTATGCAGCACACCTTTGGGTTTGCCGGTAGAGCCTGACGTGTACAGGATAAACAAAGGATCTTCCGCATCCATGTCCACCGCCGGGCAATCGTTTGACGCGGCGGCCATCGCCTCGTGATACCAAAGATCGCGCGGCTCGTGCCAGTCTACGGGATTGCCGGTATTTTTGATGACGATGACTTTTTTAAGCCTCGGACAGGATGCGGCGGCCAGATCGACATTGGCTTTAATCGCGATGGTTTTGCCGCCCCGGTAGCCTTCGTCGGCGCAAACCACATACCGGCAGTCAGAATCCAGTATGCGGTCTTTTAACGCTTCTGCGGAAAAGCCGCCGAACACGATGGAATGCACCGCGCCTATGCGCGTGCAGGCCAGCATCACCGCAGCCGCCTCGCTGATCATCGGCAGGTAAATGCAAACCCGGTCGCCTTTGCTTACGCCCTGCGCTTTCAGGACATTGGCAAACTTGCAGACCTCTTCATGCAGTTGCCGATAAGTGATTTTTTTATCCTGAGCCGGATTGTCGCCTTCCCAGATAATCGCCACCTGATCGCCGCGCGTTGCCAGATGCCGGTCGATGCAGTTGACGCTGACGTTAAGTTTTCCGCCTTCAAACCAGCGTATATGGCCTTTGGGATAATCGTAATCCATGACGCTATTCCAGCGTTTGCTCCACACTAAAAAATCTTCCGCCTGCTCCGCCCAAAAAGCGTCCGGCTCTTCTATAGAGCGCTTATACATCGCTTTATAAGTTTCGGCGTTAATATGCGCGTGTGCGGCTATGTCTGGTTTTACATCATAAATTTTAACGTCTGACATTCGCTAATCCATAAGTCATTTGAAGAGTATATACAAACTTTAATAAATTCCAGGCCTGATTGCACGAGTTTTGTAGGTGAGCAGACTTTTTTGCCTGCCAAGACTGGAACCAATGGGTAAATTAAACTCCCGGAAGGAGTGATTCAATCTAACTAACCAAGACGTTGTTGAATAAATCAGTTTTTTAGCATCGAAGTCGGCTTTCTGGCATCATCTTGGTTTCACTATTGCCATTTCAAACACTCAACTCATGCCGTACAAACATAACGAGAGCCGCCGCCATAAAATCAAAAAATC
>PMJA01000369.1 GCA_003158415.1 Methylobacter sp. | reverse complement strand
TAAAAACTTGAACATCGAGTCATAAGCATGCTGAAGCGCCAAAACATGATCAGCCATCTGGTTTCTTTTATTTGTTAAAGGGGCTTCCGCAAGCGTTGAAGGAACATCGATATAATAACTTGGTCTGCCGTCCGATAAAGCTGCAGACAATTTTGCTGCTGGGCAATCACGACAAGGATTTGCTGGCAGACCCTGCAACCTTAGAGCGATTCTATGCGGAATGCCTGCATCGACCTGTTGCCACATTAACCGATAACTATCGAAAATGGCTAGGGCAGATGTATGGATTATTATCTTGGCAACGACAGCCCGATACCACGATTGCCTTTTTATTGGGGAGATCTAGGCTTTCGCCTGTTTGTTACGCATGGACAATGGCGCGACCCAGCTAATTCTCGCGCGCAGCCAGACAGGCAGGCGATGGCTGGCAGCTGCGGTTATGGCAGAGCCAAGGCTTTGCCGCATTCACCGACCCCTGTTTTGGTGATACTGTTGCGGCAGGTGTACTGTCTGGCTTCATCTGTCGTAGCAATACCCGATTGTTAGCGTTGTTAAATCAGCAGCCAGAGCTTGCTGTCGAGATTAACCGCTTACGCCGTATTTTGGAAGAACTGGACCTGTACCGGCCAAGCTATGCAGCGGTTTCCAGAATTATTTTAGAAACCCGGCGACTTAGAAAGCTCCAGTCTGCTGTGTATCCCCTGCGGGTAATTATCGAAGAGGAATTGCTGACAGCTTTACGTAACTGGTTGGATTGCGAGTTTGTTTATCAGTGTGCCGATCACAATTTATGCAAAATTCTAAAATTTGCCTGTGTGGTCATTAATCTGTTAAAAAAGCTGGGGGTGCGCATAGAGCTGGGTTTACTGGATTGCCTGATGAAATCGATGACGTATTTTGTGAGGGGTATATTACCCTTCAGCGAAATTCCGTCTAAAAAATCATTGTTGAGTATGCCAGGATTTTTGAACGAATATCGGCGGTACGGATTCAGATTATATTGTGAGGGCCATACCCATATCCCGCTGGAGAGAGAGTTGTATTTCGAGGAACCTGAATTTCCATCAGATCGCAAGAGTTATACCTATCTCAATTTTGGCACTTGGCGCAATCAAATCATAACGGCTTTTAATGGTAAGTTTCGCCGTCGCGATGTCGGTAGAATGTTGTGTGTACTTGATCTGCAGACCAAACAGCTTGACGGTTCACGGCAATACAAATATTTTACTGAGGATATTATGGTCTGGAATGACCAATTGGATAAATTATAGGTGCCACATGACTAACTTTAAATTAAGCAAAAATGAGGGGTTGGAAATCACGTAGAATGGTGCGCCCTAGAGGATTTGAACCTCTGACCTCGGCCTCCGGAGGGCCGCGCTCTATCCAGCTGAGCTAAGGGCGCACAAGCCGCGTATTGTAACCGATCAGTACGGCAATTACGACAACATTGTTTTCAAGTTTGCCAGATTGGCTTTGCCCCGTTCTTTGATAACTTCCGGGCTTAGCTGTTTTTTGTTGACCCATTCCAGATCATCGGCCGGTAATTCATTTAAAAACCGGCTGGGTTCGCATTCGGTGATTTCACCGTAACGCTTGCGATGCGTACAGTAACTAAACGTGCAGGTGCGCTGGGCGCGAGTGATGCCCACATAGGCTAGGCGGCGCTCTTCTTCTATATTGTCGGCTTCTATGCTGCTTTGATGAGGCAGTATATTTTCTTCTATGCCGATCAGGAATACATGCGGAAATTCCAGCCCCTTGGCGGCGTGCAAGGTCATTAAACTGACCTGGTCGCTGGTTTCCGCTTCCTGATTTCGCTCCATAATATCCATCAGCATGATTTTAGCGACGATTTCGGCCAGATTTTTCTGACTGCCCTCCTCCTTGTCAGCAATACGTTTCAGCCATGCAACCAAATCGTAGACATTTTTTATTTTACGGTCAGCGGAGTCTTTGCTTTTACTGTCTTCTTTTAAATACTGCTCATAACCGATTTGATTAATCACCTGTTCGATAACGACAAACGTGTCGCCGCGCTCGATTTTGTCTGCGGTATCGATCACCCAATCGTGGAATTTTTGCAAGCGGTGGATGGATTTTTCGGACAGTTTTTGGGTTAAGCCCAGCTCGGTGCTGGCGGCGAATAAACTGATATGCCTGTCATTGGCATACGTGCCCAGTTTTTCCAAAGTCGTAGGGCCGATTTCGCGCCGCGGGGTATTGATGATGCGTAAATAAGCGGCATCGTCATCCTGATTAACAAACAAGCGCAGATAACCCAGAACGTCCTTGATTTCCGAATTGGCAAAAAACGACGAACTGCCGCTGATGATATAAGGTACGTTATTTTCCCTGAGGCCTTGCTCAAACAATCGGGATTGGTGATTGCCCCGGTATAAAATCGCATAATCCTGATAACGGCCGCCGGTTTTAAATTTATGATGGACGATTTCCGAAATAACCTGTTTGGCTTCATCCTGGTCGTTTTTATGGCTTAAAACGCGCAGGGTATCGCCGTAACCCAGTTCGCTCCACAGTCGTTTTTCAAACGCATGGGGATTATTGGCAATCAGATGATTGGCCACTTTCAGGATGCGGCCGGTAGAGCGGTAATTCTGCTCCAGCTTGATCACTTGCAAGCGGGCAAAATCTTTTTGTAATTGCGCTAAATTTTCAGGCTGCGCCCCGCGCCACGCATAAATGGATTGGTCGTCATCGCCGACCACGGTAAAACGTCCCAAGGCCCCGGCCAATAATTTAACCAACTGGTATTGGGTGATATTGGTGTCCTGATATTCATCCACCAGCAAATAGCGGATTTTGTTCTGCCATTTTTCCAGCACGGCGGGATGTTGTTGAAACAGCAACACCGGCAATAGAATCAAATCGTCAAAATCGACGGCGTTATAGGCTTTCAAGCTGCGAGTATATTCGTTGTAAAGACCTGCCGCCGGGTGCTGGTCTCGGGTCGCTAAGCTCAACGCCTGTTCCGGGGTGACAAAAGCGTTTTTCCACTGCCCGATTTGCTGGGCATAACGATCCAGGTTATCGATGTCGCAGTCTTTCGCCCCATGACTGATCAGGTTTTTCAGCAGGGTTTGTTTATCCTGCTCGTCAAACAGCGTAATCGCGGCCTTATACCCCAATACTTTATGTTCCTTGCGCAATATATCCAGCCCCAAAGAATGAAACGTGGAAACCCGCAAGCCTCGGCTCTGGCTGTCATCAATCAATCTGGAAACCCGGCTTTTCATTTCCCGTGCGGCTTTGTTGGTAAATGTCACCGCCGCTATATGCCGCGCCGGTAAGCCTTGCTTAACCAGATAAGCAATTTTTTCGGTAATCACCCGCGTCTTGCCGCTGCCCGCACCGGCCAGCACTAATAACGGGTGATCTATCGCTTTAACAGCGGCGAGTTGTTGGGGGTTTAGTTTGGCGATGTTGGCATCCACCCGTCGCTAAGCATATCCTCAATTGACCAGGGGCAGTTTTCTGGAAAATTATCCAAGTCCGTCTCTTTTGATGCTTGATAAACCGCATCGCCCCATACAATTTCCCGCCATTCAGCATCATTTAACTTTACCTTTAAACTGGGCACTTGCTTTAAATGAAG
>PMJA01000232.1 GCA_003158415.1 Methylobacter sp. | reverse complement strand
TTTAGAAAAATCATTGATAAAGTGCCCTTGCAGGTATTAACCCGTCTGGCGCTGGATGTGTCGGGCGAACAACGGGAAGTTAAACTGACCTTTCCGCTGCTGGACGGATTTATTCCCTTGCACATACAAAGCCCGCTACCGGTCCGCCTGGAACCGGACGGTTCGGTAACCGTGCAGGCGCGTCCTGGCCGGTGGCAGATAGACATACTGGCCCGCAGCACTAAAGAACCGAGTACGATCCCGTTTCCCGCCCTCCTCGCTCCCCACCCTCCCGGCTCCCAAGCTCCAGCCTGGGAGCGATGGCCGGAATCGGAAATCTGGGTGTTCGAGGCCCATCCCGAATTGCGCGTCGTGGAAATTGAGCAACTGAGCGCCATCGACGCNNCCTGAACCCGAACCGAATCAACTGACTATAAACAGAAAGCTCTGGCTGGATTTTGACGGCAAAGGCTATACCGTCAATGACAGGATTAACGGTAAGATAACCAACGGCTGGCGGCTCAACGCATTGCCGACGATGCACTTGGGGAAAGTCACGCTGGATGGCGACAACCAGCTGATTACGCAACAACCCGGAACGGACAAACAGGGTGTGGAAGTCAGAAAAGGCCAGATCAGTCTGGACGCCGACAGCCGCATAACAGGCGACATAGACAGCCTAAGCGCGGTCGGTTGGGAGCAACGGTTTCATAAGGCCAACGCAGAACTAAATCTGCCGCCGGGCTGGCGTTTGTTGGCGGCGCGTGGCGTTGATAACGTGCCGGACAGCTGGATTTCGCGCTGGACGCTGCTGGATTTGTTTATGGCACTGATTACCTCGCTGGCAACCGCAAGGCTCTGGAATCGTTATTGGGGCGCACTGGCCTTGGTGACGCTGGTGATCATCTGGCACGAACCCGGCGCGCCGCAGTACGTTTGGCTCAATATTCTGGCGGCGACGGCATTGCTGGACGTGTTACCGCAAGGCCGGTTTTATAAGGTAGTACATGGCTATCTTAACGTCTGTCGGCTGGCGTTGGTGGTGATCGCCCTGCCGTTTATGGTGTCGCAAGTGCGCATGGGGATTTATCCGCAGCTGGAATATGCCGTGCAACCCGTNNCGCAGTAAAGCCGAGTATGATCGCGCTATGCCGGAACAGGAAGCTTCCGGCGTTTATGACGGCAGCAGCGTGGTCACGCTGGAGCGCATTGACCCCAAGGCCAAAGTGCAGACCGGCCCCGGTTTGCCGCAATGGCAATGGCGTAAGGTTTATTTATCATGGAACGGTTCGGTGGATGCCGGTCAGCAACTGGATTTATGGTATTTATCGCCCCGGATGACGATGGTGTTGAATTTTCTGCGCGTGGTTTTGGTGGCGATACTGGCCTTATTGATGTTCGGCGTGGCTGAAAAACGTGTTCCCAAGCTGAAGCTAGTGAGCAAAGCTCCCTTGTTGCTGTGGTTTTTAGTGTTGCCTTTGTTGTCTATGCCGTCGCCCAAGGCTTATGCCGACTACCCTAGCGAGGCATTATTAACGGAATTAAAAAACCGCTTACAGGAAGTGGAAATACCCGATTGCTTGCCCGGTTGCGCCCAAATCTCGCAAATGAATGTGGCGATTACCGATAAGACCATCGAAATTACTTTGCAGATTGATGCTCAGGAATCGGTGATGCTGCCGCTGCCCTCGGAATACAATCAATGGTTTCCCAATCAGGTTTTGGATAACGGGCAGGCCGCCCAGGCTTTGTACCGTGACAATAATAACTTATGGATCAACCTGGGCAAAGGCAAGCATCAGGTTATCCTTAAAGGTTTGACGCCTTCACTCAGTCAATTTACGCTGCCTTTGCCGTTAAAACCGAACCGCGTCACCGTTGAAAAAACCGGGTGGGACGTGGTTGGATTGCGGGAAAACGGCTGGGCGGACGATCAATTGCAATTTAGTCGCAGCCAACAAACCCGAGCCGATAAAACCAAGTCCACGTTAGAGTCAGGTGTATTGCCGCCCTTTGTCCGCGTCGAGCGCACCTTAGCTATAGGTTTGGATTGGCACGTTATCACCCGCATTATCCGAATTTCGCCTACCGATACCGCCGTGGTTTTAAGCGTTCCCCTGCTTAAAGGCGAATCCGTTACCAGCCCCGGAATCCGTGTTAAAGATAATGCCGTCGACGTCAACATGGCGGCGCAACAAACCGGTATACAATGGGAATCCACGCTGGAGAAATCGGAAAAAATCGAATTGACGGCGCCGCAAACCGAGCAATGGATAGAAGTTTGGAAAGCGGATGTCAGCCCTATCTGGCATCTGACGCCATCCGGCATCGCCATGATCCATCTGAATGATGACGGCGAATGGCTGCCCGAATGGCGTCCCGGGCCGGGCGAAAAAATAACGCTGCAAATAACAAAGCCGATAGCGGTGGAAGGACAAACCCTAACCATCGACAGCAGCAGCCTGAGTATTAAAGTCGGGCAGCGCACGCAGGATGCCGAATTAAAACTTAGCCTGCGCAGTTCGCAGGGCGGGCAACACACGCTGACCTTGCCCGAAAAGGCAGTGCTGCAATCGGTGTCCATAAACGGACAGAGCCAGCCTATCCGTCAGCAAGGCCGTAAACTGACTTTGCCGGTGAATCCCGGCAAACAGGCCGTTTTTATCAGCTGGCAGGAAACCAGGGCTATCGCCGCGACTACAACCACGCCGTTGCTGGATTTGGGCCA
>PMJA01000099.1 GCA_003158415.1 Methylobacter sp. | reverse complement strand
CCGCCTCCGCCTCCGCCTCCGCCATGTGCCCATGCCGGGTTGCCGGTTATCGACCCGATCAGGACGATAGCCAAACAGGCTGTTGTGATTTTTTTCATTGTAATCTCCATCCCGCACCGGCGGGATTTTTTAAAAATTAATCCGGCGTAACGACGCCGATGTGGCTGATGTAGATGTTTATGTCTACATTGGCACACAGGTTATTCCTTGCGATGGTGGCCAAAACGGTCATGATGCTCAAACTTGAAACCTTTGTCGAGGGTTAGGCGCTGTTCAGGCGACAGCGTGGCATAGAATGTCTTGGTGGCGGCGAGGCGGGCTTCCTGCTTGGCGAGATGTTCTTTGGAAAAAGCCAGCATNNGCCAGCATCTTTTCCATGCGCTCAGGGGCGGGTAAGTTAGCCCATGATTCGGCATTTTCACGTCTTGCTTTCCAGTCGTTGTGATCCCCTTTTATTTTGCTGACCCATTCAGTCCAGGCGGCTTCTTGGTTTACACTGAGCTTGAGATCGGTTTTGAGCGTTTCCAGGCGCTTTTCCTTTCCTTCCCCACGATCACATTTTTTCGGCTCCCCGCCGACGGGTTTTGGGTTGGCATTGGCGGCGACATCCGCCGGTTCAGCCGTTGCGTTGCGCCCGGCTAATAGGGCCGAGAGCGCAAGCGCAAGTAGAGCGATTCGGGTGGTGTATTTCATTGAGCAATCCTTAAATTGGCGGTTTTGGATAAAAGCGTTCAGGGCGCGGCATTGCCGTTATCGGTTCCGCCGCCGGGTTGTTTGTGTCGATAGTGCTGATGCAGCTCATCAAGTTGAGTCATTTGTTCCGGCGTAAGTATGCTTTGCAGACGGGTTCGTGTTTCTTCATGCACGGCTTTTAACTTAGCTTGTTCATCATTGTCACCTCGGATATAAATTTAAAGTCAATTGTTGCAAAGGTGCGTTTATTGAGACGCTTTGTGGTATTTAATAAAGCAAATTATGGGCCACTAGGAGAAATTGCAGATAATTCAACTCCTGAGAGCATACCGGTAGTGGAATAGTTCATTTAAAAATGGGGAAATCAACCGGCCAGCATCAGTTTTTTAGTGCAAAACAACCATTTTACGACGCTGATAGTTGTTAAGGGCAGGTTATAACATGATTACCGACTATGGGCTATATTATGATATAAAGGTCAATTTTACGGTTAGCGACCATAATGCGGAACGGGTTACCGTTAAGCTTTCTCCGTCCTTGGCTTAAGTAGGTAGCTGACTTTATTAACATTAGGAGAGATAAATGATTGAATCTGTAGTTTTAACTGTGACCGATATGAAATGTGCCGGTTGTGAATCAAATATCACTGGTAAACTGGAGGCTCTGCCGGGCGTCATTTCAGTGCAGGCATCGTCCAAAAACGATGAGATCAGCATCGAATACGATGACGGGCAAACCGGTCTGGATACGATAAAAGACACCATTAACGGTGCAGGTTTTAAAGTTAAATAGTCATTAAATGATTGAAATACAGCTTAGGTAAATATTATGAGCACAGACGAGACGACTGACGGGATACGGCTATCCATTTTAGGAATGCGTTGCGCCGGTTGCGTGAGCGCTGTTGAAGGCGCGTTGGCAGCTGTTGATGGTGTCACGTCAGTTAGCGTCAATTTTGCCGATCATTCCGCGATGATTAAAGGACAGGCCGATCCTGATGCGCTAAAGCAAGCGATTAAAGCCGCCGGTTTTGATGCCGCCGTGATGGAGGGCCTGGAAGATCCGGCCGAGCAGGAACAGCAAGAGTTACAGCGATACCGCAAGCTGATGAAGAAAGCGGCGGTCGCAGGCGCTTTTGGCGCCTTGCTGATGTCGGCTGAACACTTAGACTGGCTGCCGGAAATCGGTTCGGTAGCAGGACGGTGGTTTTGGCCGGAGGTTGCGCTTATCACCTTAAGCATAATGGTGTATTCAGGCTGGCATTTTTACAGCGGAGCATATAAGTCGTTGACTCTGGGTCAGGCCAATATGGATACCTTGATTGCCCTGGGTACGGGTTCGGCATGGTTTTATTCATGCATCGTGATCGAGTATTCCGATACCTTGCCCGCCTTGGCAAAACATGCGTATTTTGAAGCCGCCGTCGTGATTTTGGCCTTTATCAATCTGGGCACCGGATTGGAAACTCTGGCTCGAGGCAAAACCTCCAGCGCCATCCGGCAATTGATTGGACTGCAACCGCGCACCGCCCGCGTGGTGAGGGATGGCGAAGAACTGGATATTCCTATCGAACAAGTGGGTTTGGGCGAGACTTTGCGCGTCAGGCCGGGTGAAAAAATTGCAGTGGACGGTGTTTTGCTGGAAGGACATTCCACACTGGATGAATCCATGTTGACCGGTGAACCGATACCGGTAGAAAAAAGCGTAGGCTCGGAAGTGGTGGCGGGCACCATGAACCAGACCGGCAGCTTTCTGTTCCAGGCCACCCGCATAGGGCGCGATACCGCCTTGGCGCAAATTATTAACAGCGTTCGGCAGGCGCAAAGCAGCAAGCCCGAAATCGCCCGCTTGGCTGATAAAATTTCCGGCGTTTTTGTACCGGTCGTGGTTGCTATTTCGGGGTTGACTTTCCTGGTTTGGTACTTCTTTGGGCCGGAACCGTCCCTGGGTTACGCGTTTATAACGTCCATGACGGTGCTGGTTATCGCCTGTCCTTGCGCCCTAGGTTTGGCAACACCCATATCCGTGATGGTGGCGGTGGGTCGGGCGGCGCAGTCGGGTATTTTGATACGCAAGGGTGATGCGCTGCAAACGGCGGGCAAACTGAGCTGTTTAATCCTCGATAAAACCGGTACGGTAACTGAAGGCAAGCCGACGGTTTCAACAATTGAACTTCTCGATAATTTTACCGAAGATGAGGTGTTGAAATTTGCCGCAAGTATTGAGTCCGGCTCTGAACATCCGTTGGCGGCGGCTATTTTGGCGGCGGCTGAATACAAGCAAATCAAACTGGAAAAAGCCCTGCAATTTGAAGCGATTTCAGGTTACGGCGTGACGGCGCTGATTAATGAACAACGGGTGTTTTTTGGCAACAAGGCATTAATGGATAGCAAAGGCATCAAATTCACCCGCTACAACAACCGCCTGGAAAAGTTGTCGGCGCTGGGTCAAACGCCGATGTTACTGGCCGTGGACGATAAAATAGTGGGCATTATCGCCGTTTCCGATCCGATTAAGAAGGATTCGGCGCTAGCGGTGCAACGCCTGAAAGATCTGGGTTTACGCATCATCATGGTGACCGGGGACAACCAAATTACGGCGCATGCCATCGCCAAGCAGGCCGGTATTGCCGAGGTCAGGGCGCAGGTGTTGCCACAGGATAAAGCCGCTGTGGTTAAGGAGCTGCAACTACAGGGCGAGATAGTCGGCATGGTCGGCGACGGCATCAATGATGCGCCGGCATTGGCCCAAGCGGATGTGGGGCTGGCTATAGGTACCGGCACCGATGTCGCGATTGAAAGTGCGGATGTGGTTATTTTGCAAGGCTCGTTGTTAAAAGTGCCGGAAGTTATCGCTTTATCCAAGGCGACCGTTATTAATATCAAGCAAAACCTGATGGGCGCATTTTTCTATAACACGATCAGCATTCCCGTTGCTGCAGGCTTGTTGTACCCGGTGTTCGGCGTTTTATTAAACCCGATGATTGCAGGCGCGGCAATGGCACTATCGTCGCTGACGGTGGTGACCAATGCCAACCGCTTGCGCTGGATGAAGTTTGGTGAAAGCAAATGAAAAAATTAAAATGCGCTGTTATCGGCACGGGCTATTTGGGCAAATTCCACGCCGAAAAATATGCCTCATTGCCGGATTGTGAATTGGTTGCGGTAGTCGATATAGACGAGGCGGCAGCTATTGCCGTTGCAGAAAAACATGGCGCCAGCGCCTTAACCGATTATCAGGCCCTGCTGGGTGTCGTCGATGCCGTCAGTATTGTGGTTCCGACCACCTTACATCATCAAGTCTCCAAGGATTTTCTTAACGCCGGTGTCCATGTCTTGGTTGAAAAACCGATTACGGTGACGGTGGCCGAGGCGGACGAGTTAATCGCGATAGCCCAGGCCAAGAATTTGATTTTACAGGTGGGGCATCTGGAACGTTTTAATCCGGCGGTGCTGGGTTTGGACAAGGACGAAAAACCGCTGTTTATCGAATCGCATCGCTTATCGCCGTTTAATCCTAGAGCTAACGATGTCAGCGTCGTGCTGGATTTAATGATCCATGATATTGATATTATTCTGGCGCTGGTCGATTCGGAAGTGGAGCGCATAGACGCCAGCGGCACAGCGGTGCTCACACAGGGTACGGATATTGCCAACGCCCGGCTGTTGTTTAAAAACGGCTGTGTGGCCAATGTGACGGCCAGCCGGATCAGCATGAAGATGGAACGCAAAATGCGGTTGTTCAGGCCCAGCTCCTACATCTCTGTCGATTTTCAAAACCGGATTTTGAGCAAATACCGCACCGGCAAAAAAGAAATGTTTCCCGGC
>PMJA01000402.1 GCA_003158415.1 Methylobacter sp. | reverse complement strand
CGTTTGCGCCAGATGAAAAATCCTGTGCCGATTAACAGCAACGGTATAACAATCAGAAAGCCGAAGCCGAGGATAGCCACGGTAGTCTGGGTGAGTTGCAGGCTTTTATCCGTTGCGTTTTTTGCCGGAATGTTGATAAACCGGTCATCATGAATCAGCCACGATACCATTCTTAGCCCCATATCCAGATTGCCGACATTGCCGATATAGGCATTGGATAGAAAGTCGCCGTCGCCGACGACTACGATGCGTTGTTGGGTGTTTTCATGGTGTGTTCGGGTCAATGCGTAGGCAAAAGCAAGTGGGCCTTGTTTTTCTAGGGTTTTGGCATCAAAACGTATTTTTCCTGCTATCACTCCGGTTTCTGTCCAGGATAGATCCGAACTGCGGAGCAAAGCCTCCGCCTTGAAATCGGTTTGCTTATCCATTTCAAGCGCGGCAACGACCGGATAAACAGTGGTGGTTTGAAAGCCTTGGGTGATAGGGTGTGGCGGGTATTCGCTGACGACTATAAAGCTGGGGTCGTTAATGCCGTTTAGCTTGGAGCTGCCGTCAACGATAATGCCCGGCAATGGGTGTACTCCTAGGTACTGTTGCAGGACGGTGACAAACGGGTTGTCAGGATCGGTTAACAACAGGAGATTGCCGCCATCTTGCAGATAACGTTTGATTATATCCCATTCACCGGCCAGCAACGGAACCGTAGGGGCGCTCATGACCAGCAAGGCGGAATTGTCGGGAATAGCGGGTAGCGTTGCCAAATTGAGCGATTGTGCCTTAATGCCCCGACCAGCCAGTTCCTTGCCAAACTGGCCTAAATCGAAATTGGCTATGCCGTCGGGCGAGCGTTCGCCGTGGCCGGTCAGGAAAGTGACCCAGCGTTCCTGAGCTGTGGACAGCTGGAGCAGGGCATTGGTCAACGACGGTTCATCAATAAATGTTAGTTTTTCTGTGTGTCCCTGGTATTCAACAAGAATGACGCCTTCCGGGCCTATGTTTAATTCGCGGGTTTTTTCAGGCTGTAAATCAGGGTCTATAAAAGTAAGGCTTAGATCGGGTTTATCCCGGCTATAGCGATCTACTAATTGGGCGATCTGAGCTCTTATCGGCTGGCCTTGCTTGATATAAGCGGTGATCAATACCTTGCCGGGCAGCGACTCCAGCAGCTTTTGCGAGGCTTGCGATAAGGTATTGTCGGCATTGTGGGTGATGTCTATTTGCGCCGGATAGCGTGTGCTTACGCTCGCCAATGCGCCGAACAGGCATAACAGCAGGACGGTTGTGAGCGCATTTTTTAAACGCCGTTGTTGGTGTATGCGGAGTGATAACTTCATTTTTGCAGGCGCTCGTTATCCAGGCTACGGATGCTCAGCAAGATAAAGGTGGCCGTGAACAGCAAAAAATAGCCGATGTCGACGGTGCTGATCAGGCCGCTTTGGATGTTCTGGAAATGCCTTAAAATGGACAGATATACCAACAATTCGCTACGCTGATCCTGCATGCCGGAAGTCCAGTCTAAAATCCACAGCAGCAATAAAATACCGAAAGTTCCCATAGCCGCGACGGTCGGGTGACCGGCGATAGTGGACATAAACAGGCCGGTGGCAGTGAAAGCCGTGACCAGCAACACTAACGCCAGCAGGTTGGCGGCAACTTTTCCGACATCCAGCTCACCGCCTGCCAGTAAAGACAGCGGCATCAGGGTAATGAGCAACACCGCCAGTAACAATAAGCCCAGTAATCCGAAGTATTTGCCGAGAATAATGTCGACATTGGAAATGGGCGCTGACAGCAGGAGGGACAACGTTTTGTTACGGCGTTCTTCGCAGATTAGGCGCATGGTTAATAGCGGAGTGACCAGCAATAAAATGAGTCCCGCGTTTCCATACAAAGGCGTCACGACTATATCGGTTAAGCCGGGGGCGCCTTCAATAGTGGCTAATTTCGGCTGGAGCAAGGTAAACGTTTCAACCTGCGTTAAAAATAAATAGGCCAGAATATATTGCAGGACGGCTAATACCGTCCAAGCCAGCGGCGATAAAAACAGGGATTTGAACTCGCGGGAAGCGATTGTTAGGATCATACTCATAAATCGTTGCTCCGGGTTAAAGCGATAAAAATATCTTCCATTGATTTTTTTACCGGCGCAAGTTCCTGCAACTCCCAACCGGCGGCGATAATGGTTTCGGCTATGCGCCGGGTAGGGTCGTCGGTCATGCTGTGGCGGATTATGATTTGGTTGCCGGTTAGAGTCTCGATCGCGCTTACGCCGGGGATAGCCAATAAAACTGCGGTATCCGGGGGCAGGCGGGTGGTGATTTGCAGGCTGCCGGTATTCATGCGCAAGTTAAGATCTTCGATGCTTTCCTTTAATATCAATTGTCCCTGATTGATAATTTGCACATGCGTGCAGGATTCCTGCACTTCGCTGAGTCTATGCGTAGACAGAATGACGCCGTGATCTTGGCCCAGTTCTCGGATTAAAGCACCGATTTCTCTGATCTGTAGTGGGTCGAGGCCGACCGTGGGTTCATCGAGAATAATGACGTCAGGATTGTGCAAGATAGCCTGGGCAATGCCGACACGTTGTTGATAGCCCTTGGAAAGATTGGCAATCAGTCGGTGAGATACGCCCGTTAAGCCGCAACGTTCCTGGACATTATTGATGGCGCCAGCGATGGAGTTTTTAGCGACGCCATGCAGTTGCGCGCAATAATGCAAAAACTCCTGTACGCTTAAGTCCTTATAGAGCGGAGGCGTGTCGGGTAAGTAACCGAGGCTGCGTTTGGCTAGCTTGGGNNCCGAGGATCTCGCCTTGGGCTAACGTAAAAGTGACATCATTAACGGCGCAGTGTTTTCCGTAATAACGGGATAGATGTTCGACTGTTATCAGGTTGGCCATGTCGGCGGTTAGACCTGTTTCAACAGGATTTGTAATTGGGCCTGGATTTTTTTGCGAAAAAACAGAAATTTCCAGCGAGTGCCGCCGCATTGTTTCCAAAGGATGGCTGAGCGTATGCCGGCCAGCAAACAGGCGCGTATTTTATTGACGACTTCGGGCCGGGACAAATACGTCTGATCGCCGTTAACCATGATTCTGGGTTGGAGCGTGCTGATGGTGCTCTGATAAACGTCGCCGAGATTAGCCAGTACATTTTCATGCAGCAGGCCGAAGTGTTCGCTCTGCGCCTGAGCTTTAGTAATGCCGATTGAAATGGTTTTAAGCAGATCCTTGCGGCCCGACAGCTTATTTTCCAGAAAAACCAGCGACGCACAATAACGTGCCTGCTCGGGATTGACAATTTTATAGCCAGTCATTTGTATATTAAGCTGCTGCAAACCTAGCTTTATACCATCCAGGCTGCCATAAACGTCGATGACACTGTCAGAGTCTATTTTTAAAAGACTGGCAATGCTGGTTTCCATCGCCGCCGGGTCAGCCGTACCCGTGGTCGCCAGTTGTTGCACCAATGCGGCGGCTTGGGCTATGCCAGCCAGGGCAATGGTTTGGTTAGTGATCGAGTTTAATTGCATAAATTATTATTACAGGTGGTTTGGATAGTTATCGTACCAAGAACGAACGCTGCTGTTCAACCGTTCAATGGATAGGGGACGTTTGGCAGCTTAGTAAGACTGCTGAACTATTAAACATTATAAGCATTGATATTACTAAACTATCGCTATATAATTACCACAGCTCGAAAATTGTTTTACCGTTATGCTTATCTCTACGAAGTTTTTTCTGTATTGCTCGTCCTGTTTATCATAAGTAACTCTCAAATTTCCCAGCGCAACAGCCTCTTGAGGCTTTATTACATATTTCATATAGGACTACACAATGACTACTGGTACAGTTAAATGGTTTAACGCCGAAAAAGGTTTTGGTTTTATTCAACAAGAAAGCGGCCCTGACGTTTTTGTTCACTTTCGTAACATCAACAGTTCCGGCTTTAAATCGCTGGATGAAGGCCAAAAAGTACAGTTTACTGTTACTCAAGGCCAAAAAGGCCCGCAAGCAGAAGAAGTAACTATCATCTAATTGCGAAAAACCCTGGTCACCACCGGTGACCAGGGTTTTTTTATGTCTGATGTTTTCGACAGAGTGCTTGCGTTAGCTGTATTTTCTCCATTATTCACCCTCCCCACTGGCTATTCTTTGCCTATCCACTCTTCCAGAGCCGCGATGATACTTTTCGCTTGATCTTTGCTGGAAATATTAAATTTTGATTTTTGCTGATATTCGCCATTGCGTTTTTGGTAACGACGAATGGTGTACTTATCGGGGCCGTATTCTTCTTTAGCCCGATTCCAGTCCTGATAACGGTACATCACCGTAGCCCACGCGCCTTTGGTCAGCACTTTTTTATCCAGTTCTTTAACTGTTTCTATGCCGCCATCTTCATACGTTACAGTCAATTCATCTACAGTTTCAGCCATTTTATTCTCAAGTAAGTGGTAGTCGCAGTTAAGTTTAGCAATATCGGTCAAATACGCAAACAACGTTTAGATCACGGTACAGGCCATCCGATGCAGTAAAATTTTATTTACCGAAAAATTGCCCGAATGCACGACTGCCTTTGCCGGTTTTAATGGTATCAATCACTTTCAAAGTTTTAGCATCGATCACCGACACCGTGCTGTCAAACCAGTTCGCCACATACACATGCCGGTCATCGGGATGCGTTGCAATCCCTTCAGGTTTGTTGCCTACTTCAATCAACGCGATTTCTTTTAAGCTTTCGGTATCGATAACCGATACGGAACCATCATCCTGATTAGTCACCAATAAACGGCTTTCATTAAGCGCCAAGGCCGTGGCATAAGGCTGTGCATTAACTTTTACGGTAGCAATAGGCAGCATGCGATTGGTTTCCAACACCGTCACATTATCACTTTGTACATTGGCGACATAAATGCGTTCGCCCCTGCCATCAATGGTAAGCCCGAAAGGATGCGAGCCGACTAACACGGTCTTGGCGACCGTCAGCTTGAACAGATCAATTTTGGACACCGAATTACTGAGCCGGTTGGCGACATACAGCCAATGATTGTCGGGGCTGACCGCTAGGCCTGACGGCGACTCGCCTACCGGGATGGTTTTAATAATTTTAAGGCTGTCGGCATCTACAACATCGACATTGTTATTATACCAATCCGCCACATAAATCCGTTTACCGTCAGGGCCTGTGGTAATGCCTAATGCGCCGTCACTCACCGCGACTTTAGCAATAAGCTCGCCTTTTTTTACATCTAAAACGGCGAAACCCTTGGCTTCGGGCGTACTAACATAGACCCTATCACCCTTAGGCGCAACCGCTACCCCGGCAGGTTTGCCGGGCACTCTAACAGTCGCGACCACCTTGCCCTGTTCGCTGTCAATAATGGAAATACTGTCATCCAATTGATTGCTGATGTACGCGAAAGGCGCAGCCGCCAAGGGCACAGTAAAAAAAGTTGTAGCGACGGCTATCGCTGCAACTTGGCATTTCACAAAAAACACCGGGCTAATCCTTACTTTTCAGCCAAGGCTTTCAGATTGGACAAACCGGCTTTCAAAATGCCTCCTACGGCGGCATTGGCAGTTTCTTCGTTCATTTCCACCGGCGGATTGTTGTTGGTGTAAGCGCGGTAATAACCGGCCGTCCAATTAACAACCGAGGTATCGCCTTTAGCTTCCACTTCAATCGTTGCGGAGTAATTATCCACCGGCAATACCGGCACTTTTTCTTCAACGCCCGCGTGGGTGATGGTTTTTGCGGTACTCATGTCGGTAATTTTATAGCCATAAGACATTTTTGCCTCATCATACTTTTTCAGCTCTTCAGTAATAGTGCCGCCATCTTTTAAGGTCAGTACACGCGTTGCGCCTTTTTTATTGCCGCCCTCGGCGCTAGTGCTGGCTATAGCAGGCAGCCAGGACAAATCATTATAATTTTTGATAATGGCCCAAACTTTTTCGGCAGACGCATTAATAGTGATTTGCTCTTCGGCTTTTTGACGCACGGGGCCGTGTGCGAATGCGGCTGCGGTAAAAAAGGACAGTAAAACGGATACAAACAACATAAATTTCTTCATAGTAACTCCAGATTTGTGAACTTAAAAACTAAGCGACGCATTATATGACAACTGGAAACAGCAAGCATCAGTTGCCGTATTTAAAAGTGCAATCTCTCCGGTAGGACATCATTTTGCCTACAGACTACCTATGAATAAAGACGCCCCATAATAATACATTAAGTGTAACCGCCGCTAAACATTATCAGTGGCAAAAATACTCATATTTCCTTACAATGAGCCGTTGAATAACCCCTTCCAGTAACCCTATCTGTCATCACAGCCCCTGCTTTTAGTGAGCTGTTTGCACAGACGTAAGCTAATTAAACCTAAGTATTATGGAACAACACACTCTTACCCTTGGAATACCCAGCTTCACTTACGCCGATTTATACGATGCCGCACGCCTAAAAGACTTGCTGAATGTGTTTGATGCGTCGGTTAAACATCACGATGTCGAGCTGTATGATAAATTTGCCGCTTATCGCCAAAACCAGGGTGTGGGACTGAAACCGGAGGATATTTCCGATTTACTGGTGAACATGGGGCCTTACGTCGGCAAGTTTGTGGCGCAATTGTTCAATGTGACAGAGCAACATCAAGCGCAAGCCGCCAATATCAAAGACGAAATCGACAGCATTTTTACCTATAAGAATGAGGTGGTAGAAAAGTTGGGCGTGGTCTTTAAAGGCCAGGATACCGACGATTGGGCGGTTTCTTCTATCCTGAACCGTTTTGATTTGCTGATAGAGGCCGCTTTTCCCGAAGCCAACCAGGACGACGACGCCGAACACCGCGTGGCGCGCGTCGGCGCTGTTATCGGCTTGCTGTCCAGCCATTACAAGTTGCTGGCTAAAGGCAAAGTCGGCGACTGCCAAAATGCGGACGAACAAGTCGCGGCACTACGCGCTAAATTGGCGGCGCATGAATTGGCGGCGACTGAGTTTAATGATCTCATCAATGCGCCTGAGGCTGCCGAATTGGTTAGCGGCTTGATGGACATCGTGCAACGCTGGAGCTTTATCGCCCAGCAGGATAACGATGTGGTCGCCGACTGGCTGAGTTTTAAGTTTCCCGAAAAACGCGATTTCGATCATTTGGTGGAACACGATACCGTCGATCGCGGCGAATTTACCGCCTGGATGGGCGAACTGGAACATCGCCGCCGCCGCGACGGTTTTAAACTGACCGATCCGCGCTTTAATCAACGGCAGGTATTGTCGGAAGTGAATCATTGCATCTATTGCCATGAGCGCGACACCGATTCCTGCTCCAAAGGCATGCGCAACAAGAAAACCGAAACATTTAAANNCTGGTCAAACGCCAAGGCGACAATATCGGCGCATTGGCCATCATCATCATCGACAATCCGATGTGCCCCGGTACCGGGCATCGTATTTGCAACGAGTGCATGAAAGGCTGTATTTATCAAAAAACCGACCCCGTCGATATTCCGCAAATTGAAACCAATGTGCTGACCGATGTGTTGTTCATGCCTTACGGTTTTGAAATATACAGTTTGCTCACCCGCTGGAATCCGCTTAACGTCAAACGCCCCCACATGCTGCCTTATAACGGCAAAAATGCGCTGGTGGTCGGTTTAGGCCCTGCCGGTTACACCATGAGCCATTATTTGCTCAATGAAGGTTTCGGCGTTGCCGGTATTGATGGTTTAAAACTGGAACCATTGCCGGTGGCCTTGACCGGCGACGCCAATACGCTGCCGCTGCCTATCGTCGATTTTAACGATCTATACGAAGATTTGGACAAACGCATCCTGGCAGGTTTCGGCGGCGTGGCCGAATACGGCATCACCGTGCGCTGGGACAAAAACTTCCTGAAAGTCATCTACCTGACCCTGCAAAGAAGGCAAGCTTTTCGGGCCTACGGCGGCGTACGTTTCGGCGGTACGATTACCATAGACGATGCCTGGAACATGGGTTTCGATCATATTTGTATCGCATCCGGCGCGGGCAAGCCTACCGTTATTGATATTAAAAACAACCTGATGCGCGGCATCCGCAAGGCCTCGGACTTTTTGATGGCCTTGCAATTGACTGGCGCGGCCAAGTCCTCGTCTATGGCCAACTTGCAGGTGCGGCTGCCTGCGGGCGTTATCGGCGGCGGTTTGACAGCAATGGATACCGCAACGGAACTGATGGCGTATTATCCGGTGCAGGTTGAAAAAATCCTGCATCGGTATGACACCTTGGTCGCGGTGTATGGTGAAGAAACGGTACGCAAACGTTACGATAAAGAAGAAACCATTATCCTGGATGAATTCCTGGCGCACGGCAAAGCCATACACGCCGAACGCCTACGCGCAGAAGCCGAGGGCGAACAGCCTGATTTCCAGCCGCTGGTGGAAGCCTGGGGTGGCGTCACGCTGTTTTATCGTAAAGGTATAGTCGACGCGCCTGCGTATCGGCAAAATCACGAAGAAATTGTCAAAGCCCTGGAAGAAGGCATCGCCCTGGCCGAAGGCATGAGTCCGCTCAGCGCACACGCCGATGAATACGGGCATTTGAATGCCGTCGATTTTGAAAAACTGGTGTCGGAAGACGGTCGTTGGAAAAGTTCAGGGCAAACCATTAACGTACCGTTGCGCAGTTTATACGTCGCTGCGGGTACTTCGCCCAACACGATTTATCAAAGCGAATATCCCGATACCTTTGTCATGGATAAATGGTTTTTCCAACGCCATGAGCCGGAATTCAACAACGACGGCGTTAACTTGATCCCCATGCACGATGAAGCCTTCCCTAAGCTGGGCAAACCTGCGCCGCTGACATCTTATCAAAAAGACGGAAAATTCATCAGCTTTTACGGCGACAACCATCCCGTCTATGCAGGCAACGTGGTTAAAGCGATGTCCAGCGCCAAAAATGGCTATCCATACATCGTTAAGTTGTTCGAACAGCAATTGGCGAGCTTAAATCCTGCGCAACAACCGGAACGAGACGCTGCCTTAAAGGTTTTGTTCAATCAATTGGACGCCAACTTTAAAGCCACCATCGTCGCCATCAACCGGCTGACGCCGACCATTATCGAAGTGGTGGTCAAAGCGCCGCTGGCCGCTGAAAAATTCCATCCGGGACAGTTTTACCGTGTACAAAACTATGAAGCCTTTGCGCCAACAGTTGAAGGCTCAAATTTAGTTGCGGAAGGCTTGGCGCTGACCGGCGCTGAAGTAGACAAAGAGAAAGGCACGATTTCCCTGATTGCACTGGAAATGGGCTCCTCTTCGCGCCTTTGCGCCACCTGGAAAGTCGGCGACCCGCTGGTTATTATGGGTGTGACGGGGGCGCCGACTGAAATACCCACGAACGAAACCGTGCTGTTGCTCGGCGGCGGCTTGGGCAATGCGGTGTTGTTTTCTATCGGTAAAGCAATGCGGGCGGCGGGCAATCGCGTTATTTATTTTGCGGGTTATAAATTCGCCCAGGACAGGTTCAAAGTCGAAGACGTGGAAGCGGCTGCCGACCTGATTATCTGGTCGGTCGATAAAGGCGACGGCGTACAGGCCATCGTGCCGACCCGTCCGCAAGATAAAACCTTTGTCGGCAATATTTTGGAATGTATGCTCGCTTACGCAACCGGCGAGTTGGGCGAACAACCCATATCGCTGGCGGATGTTGACCACCTCATCGTCATCGGTTCAGACCGCATGATGGCGGCGGTAAAATCTGCCCGTTTTGATGTGTTAAAACCGTACCTCAACAAAGCCCATCACGCCGTCGGCTCCATCAACTCGCCGATGCAGTGCATGATGAAAGGCATCTGCGCCCAATGTATGTGCAAACACGTCGATCCAGAAACAGGTAAAGAAACCTTCGTTTATTCCTGCTACAACCAGGATCAGGACCTGGATAAGGTCGACTTCCCGCATTTAAATGCCCGCTTACGGCAAAATACAGTGCAGGAAAAATTATCTAATTTATGGTTGGATTATTTGTTGCTTAAGCAGAAAGAAACGGCTGAATAAAGCGGTTAAAAAAGGGTGAACGGTGTTCACCCTTTTACTTTTCGCGCATAGATTTTTAATCCTGAGACGACGCTATCATGCACTATTTTTATAATTTTAAAGGCTTCAAAAACGCTCAAATCGACTTAATGCGTCCTATGACTTTATTAATTGGTCGCAACGGGTCGGGTAAAACCAATGTTATTGAAGGCATGGAATTATTAGCACAACTGGCAAGCGGACGGCCTTTATATGAAATCAGTGATATAGGGCGGGGTAGCGGCAGCACCTTTGAAATTCGTGGAGGGTTGCAAGGATGTATGAGGAAAAATAATCAACAAAACTATTTTGGTCTAGGTTTTAATGCTATTTATCTTAAACAAAATAACAATCCCATTGTTGATTATAATATTAGTGTTTCTTTCATAGAGCAACTTAGCATTCTCAGGGAACAATTAAAACTTAATGAAAGAGATTATTTTGAAGCTAATCTATTAGCAGATGTTTTAAATGTTAGCTATGATAATTTCTCCAGAGGGCGTAATAAACCTTCTTTAAAATTATCTGCTGACCGTTCAGTTTTGTCACGTTATAACCCTACTATTACCACACAGCTTTATGATAAAAAGGTTAAAGACAGTGCGATTCGTGAAGCAATTGAACTTGCCGATACAGTTAAATGGCATTTAATATCGGCCTTTGTTTTTGACCTTCATCCCCATCTCATGCGTCAATATGAAAGAATCGGCGCTAGCCAGTTAAACAAAGACGGTTCAAATCTTTCAGCCGTGCTATATGGAATTAAAATCAAGGATGAAAGTCGTGAAGAATCACAACGTTTATTGTCGAAGTTATTAGACAAATTAAAACAACTACCCGAAGAGCCTTTTGTTGATTTTGAATTTATCACCACGCAAGCTAATGATGTCTTGCTGGCTTTAAAACGGGAAGACGGGGCTATTATTGACGCCCGTTTATTGTCGGATGGTACGTTACGCACCTTGGCTATCTTAACAGCATTGGAAACTATACCCGAACATTCAAGAATGGTTATTGAGGAATTAGATAACGGCGTGCATCCTTCGCGCGTTAAATTATTGGTTGATACGATATGGGAATGCAGTCATCGGCGTAATTTGAATGTGTTAGTGACTACGCATAATCCCGCCACATTAAATGGTTTGACTCCTGAACAATTGGGTTGTGTCGTGATTTGTCATTATGACCACCAGGAACAAGCCGATAAATTGACTGCCTTATCAGATCTTCCCGATTCGGATGTGCTGTTACAAAAAGGCTCGCTGGGCGATTTAGTAACCCGTAATGTGTTAGAAACTTATTTAATGCCCAACTTCGCAGAGGAGCAAAAGCAAAAAGCGCAAGCGTGGTTGGATTTATTTTAATGATTACCTACATTGTCATTGATACGGGGTATCTGCTGGAATTGTTTAGAGTTCCAAAGCGTTTCAATGAATCAGACGCGAAAGAAATTAAACGTAGATTCAGTGATGCCGAAACTCAACACCATAATTTGTATATTCCTGTTCCTGTATTATTTGAACTGGCAAATCACATCGCCCATGTCGATAATGGTTATGAGCGATTGGAATTAGCAAATAAATTTTCTAAGACTGTCCAGCAAGGAATTGATCCTAAAGAAACATTCATTAATATCATACCGTGTGAGGCTTTTGCTACAGCAAGTGAATTAAGTAACAGCTTGGAAAGTTTTTCCAATAAATTTGTACAGCAAGGTTTAGGTTTAACCGATTCAGCCGTCATATTAGAGGCTGAAAACCTAAAGAAACCACATAATAGGGTGCATATTTGGACTACAGACGAACCCCTGAAACCGTATGAGCCAGATGCCGAGCCTGATCCGTTTATTGGCAATCGAAAATGAATTCAACCCACATTTAATGCCAAGCCCAAGCTCATTTGTTTTTACTTTTCCTCACCCGATAAGATCGCTGATGATGGAGAATCACCTAAAATCATAGACACCGGCTCCTGCACAAGAGTCGGTGTCTATAACTGAAGTCACACATACCGGCAGGTTAATGAGGAGCGTTGCCTGCCTGAATCTGTTTAACCGTGCTGACCATCAGGTCAATTTCTTCATAGGTGTTGTAGAACGCCAGTGAAGGACGTACCGTGCTTTCCAGGCCAAAACGGCGCAAGATAGGCTGTGCGCAATGATGCCCGGTACGGACGGCAATACCCACCTTATTCAAAGCGACACCAATCTCCTGATTGCTGTGCCCCGCCAGCACAAACGACAACACGCTGGCTTTTTCCGCTGCCGTGCCGATGAGACGCAAGCCGGGGATACTTTTAAGCGCTTCCATCCCATAAACCAGCAACTCATGCTCATAACGCGCGACATTATGGATGCCGATTTTTGTCAGATATTCCAGTGCCGCCCCCAAACCTACGGCATCGGCAATATTGCCGGTACCCGCTTCGAATTTGGCAGGCGCTGGTTGATAGACGGTTTTCTCAAAGGTAACATCTTCTATCATGTTACCGCCACCTTGCCACGGCGGCATGGATTCAAGCAACTCGGCCTTACCATAGACCGCGCCTATGCCGGTAGGGCCGAAGATCTTGTGTCCGGAAAACACGCACCAATCGCAATCCAGCGCTTGGACATCGACCTGCAAATGCGAAACCGATTGCGCGGCATCCAGCAATACTCTGGCGCCGACCCGATGGGCCATGGCAATCATTTCCTGCGCAGGGGTCACCGTGCCGAGTGCATTGGAGACTTGCGTAAACGACACCAGTTTGGTGCGTGAAGTGAGCAATTTCTGATATTCACCCAACAACACCTGACCATCCTCATCGACCGGAGCAACGCGCAACTTTGCACCTGTCAGGGCGCACAACTGTTGCCACGGAACAATATTGGCATGA
>PMJA01000173.1 GCA_003158415.1 Methylobacter sp. | reverse complement strand
CTGGCCAGATGCAGTATGCTTTTTTCATGCTCGGCCTTGGGGTAATCCACTTTTACATGCAGCAAAAATCGATCCAGTTGCGCTTCCGGTAACGGATACGTGCCTTCCTGCTCGATAGGATTTTGCGTGGCCATGACCATAAACAACTGCGGCAAGGGATAGGTGGCCTGACCGACCGTGATTTGCCGCTCCGCCATTGCTTCCAATAACGCTGCCTGCACTTTCGCGGGCGAGCGGTTGATTTCATCCGCCAGGATCAGGTTATGGAATAACGGGCCTTTCTGGAATTCAAACGTGCCTTGCTGCGGGCGATAAATTTCGGTTCCCGTCAAATCGGCGGGCAGCAAATCGGGCGTGAACTGCACCCGATGAAAATCGCCCTTGATGCCTTTGCTCAAGACATTGATGGCCCTGGTTTTGGCCAGCCCAGGCGCGCCTTCAACCAGGATATGGCCGTCGGCCAATAAACCGATCAGCATTCTTTCAACCAGGGTCTCCTGGCCGATGATTTCCTGGTTAATAAAGGTTTTTAATTGGATTAGCCGGGTTTGCGTGGTGTTTTTAGTGATTTGTGTTGGCATGATGAAGGTTTTTGTTAAATCCATAGTAAGGAAACGTGGCACCTAAGATTTATTGTATCCCAATTATCAAAAATGCGCTTAAAACGGCTCCTCTGTTGCCGCGCTCCCTTATAAACAATCTTTTTACGGAAAGGTTCCCGCATGCTTGGCTATTACTCGATGTTCAAGTTTTTAACCCAGCCGGACGGGGCATGCTGCCCGTCCGAAACGTTTTAAGGCTGAGGGCCACAATATCATGTTCCGCAATTCTTCCGCTGAACTGGCGGTGGGTAAAAGTTTTTTGGATGATTTGCGCAAGGCGTTAAGTAAATAACTGTAGGGCAATCTCTTGTGGTTGCTCTGAGGGCAGGTACAAGACCTGCCCCTACATTACTGGCTGAGACATCTTGCTAATCAGGTTCCTAAATACCTAAAATCGCATATAATATTCTTAAGACTTTATTTGCATGGGTATCACTGAGGAAAGATATGAAATTGATGCTGCTTATACTGGGATGCCTTTTTTCAGTCTATGCCGCCGCTGCCGGTATTTATAAATGTACCGGGGGCGACGGTACTACAGAATACCGTTCAACGCCTTGCCAAACAGGGCGGAGCAATGTTGAAATCAATATTAAAACAGGCACCGCCACTAATCTGGATGACAAAAACAAGCAACAGGCTTTAGCGCAAAAAGAACAACAGGCCGCACGGGAAAAACAAGCTCTGGAACAAGAGCAAGCGCTGAAAAAACAAGCGGACGCCAACCGGGACGTTATGAATGAAAGCGCAAAAAATCAGTCGCTCATCAAAAACAATCCGGACAAATTTTCAGCTTACGCTATTCCGCCTTATATGCCTGGAAAACTATCGGCTTTAGTCAAGATCCACCAGTCCAGATTGGCTGACATTGAACGACTAAGAAGACTGGCCGCAGAAAAAGCGCTAGCGTCTGGCCGGTGCGGTCGTGTTGAATCGGTCGAATTGCATAGCAAGAGCATCCAAGACGCGCTGATGTTTTTAATCAATTGCAGCAGCGGGCAGTTTTTTTATTTTCGGGAACAAGACTTAACACCCTAGGGCCGACATGAGTTTATCAAAAACAATATTAATGACCGGCTGTTCTTCCGGCATCGGTTACAGTACGGCCATCGCATTAAAAAAAAGAGGCCATCATGTTATTGCTACGGCAAGAAAGATAGATGATGTGCATCGATTAACGCAGGAAGGGTTTACCTCATTACAGCTGGATTTGGCGGATAGCGCCAGCATACAAAACGCTGTCAATCAGGCCATTGAATTAACCGGCGGTAAGATTGATGCATTGTTTAATAACGGCGCTTTTGGCCAACCGGGCGCTGTTGAAGATTTAAGCCGCGATGTGCTCAGGCTTCAGTTTGAAACCAATTTGTTTGGCACGCATGAGCTTACTAATCTAATCATACCGCTGATGCGGAAACAGGGTCATGGCCGGATTATCTATAACAGCTCGATATTGGGGCTGGTCGCCATGCGCTATCGCGGCGCTTATAACGCCAGCAAGTTTGCGCTGGAAGGTCTGGCGGATACCTTGCGCCTGGAGCTTTACGGCGCGAATATCCACATCTCACTGATAGAGCCGGGGCCTATCTTGAGCGACTTTAGAAAAAACTCACACGTCCTGTATCAAAAAAATATAGATCCTACACATAGTTCTCATAAAGCCGCTTATGATGCAATGGAAGCGCGTCTGCAAAAAGAAGGCGCTGCCGCTCCCTTTACCTTGCCTGCCCAGGCGGTAGTCGAAAAAGTAATACACGCTCTGGAAGCTAAGCGCCCTAAACTGCGCTATTACGTGACTTTTCCCACGTATTTGTTTGGATTTCTAAAACGCATACTGCCTATGTCCTGGCTGGATGCGCTGCTTCGAAAGGTTTAATTATGTACGAATTGAAGGAACTCATTATTGAATGCCCTTCGCGGCGAATCGCTGTATGTTTTGGTCGCCGTCATTCGAATTGACAGCTATTTTTGCTTTTGACCCCATCTTTACTTAGAATGCCTGCAACTCTTTATCCGCCCTTATCGTTTTTAAAACATGATCCTTCCCTTTCATATAGCCGACAATAGACTGCTGTGATTATTAAATTCATGGCTTTTTCCCTAGTGGGCGCGATAGGGACATTGGCGCATTATTCGATACTTTATGTGCTGGTTGAATTTTACAAGTTCAACCCGGTAGCCGCTTCCGGTTGGGGCGCTTTGGCGGGTTTGCTGGTCAATTACTGCTTAAATTACAAGCTGACTTTCAAAAGCCAGCAGTCGCATGCTCAAACCTTTCCGAAGTTCGCGTTAATCGCCTCCTTGGGTTTAGGATTAAACCTGCTGTTGATGGCGTCGTTGACACACCATTTATATTATCTTTATGCTCAGGTTATTACTACCGCCGTGGTTTTGATCTGGAATTTCTTTGCCAACAGTTTTTGGACTTTTCAAATGGATATTTCGGGAAATACTATCGATGATAAACCCAAGTCAGTGCTAAAAAAGATTTTTACCGGCTTCGGTTTGTTCGCAACGTTGTTAGCCCTACGGGCGCTGTCGTTAGGGCTTTATCCGTTGTATGATCCTTCAGAGTCCCGCTATGCGGAAATGGGCCGCAAGATGTTGGAGACCGGAAACTGGGTGACGCCGTTGATTGATTACGGCGTGCCTTTTTGGGGCAAGCCGCCGATGACGGTGTGGTTGACCGCTTCCAGTTTATGGCTGGGTGGCATCAACGATTTTTCCGCCCGGTTGCCGTCGTTTTTATTGAGTTTGGGCGTCATCTGGATTATTTTTCATCTGGCTAAAGTCCAGCGCGGCCTGGAATATGCCTGTGGTACAGTCATTATTCTCGCCAGCACCGTATCGTTTTTCGTGATGTCCGGCACGGTGGCGATGGATGTCTGCATGAGTCTGGGCATCACGCTGGCTATCGCCTCGTTCTGGCTGGCCTTGCGTGACGGTAATAAATCTTACTGGGGCTATCTATTTTTCATAGGCTTAAGTATCGGCCTGCTGGCTAAAGGCCCTATCGCCGTCGTATTGTCAGGCATAAGTATCGGACTTTGGGCTTTAATTACCGGCGAATGGAAGCGCATCTGGCAGCGCATCCCTTGGATCAAAGGCACATCGTTGATGCTGGCAATCAGCGTTCCCTGGTTTTTGATCGCAGAACATAAAACCCCCGGCTTTTTGGAATATTTTATTATCGGCGAACACTGGAAACGTTTCACCGAGAGCGGTTGGACGGGTGATCTTTACGGCAACGGCCATGCCCAGCCGCGCGGAAAAATTTGGCTGTATTGGCTGGGCGCAGCTTTCCCCTGGTCTTTGATTTTCTTGAAAATAGTAATCACCTCTGTTGTTAAAAAGCAGCCGCTAGCCTTGCTGCGGTCTATCGACGGCTGGCGCTTGTATTGCTTGCTGTGGATGACTGCGCCGCTGCTGTTCTTCACGCTTTCGGCCAACATTATCTGGACTTATCCGTTGCCAGGTCTGCCGGGCTTTGCCTTGCTGCTGGCTGATTGGCAGCCGCAACGTTCCAAATACCGCACGGCGATTGCCTTGTGCGTGCCGCTGGGTTTTTTCGGCTTGGTGATTGCTTACCATTGTCCCGATCTGGACTTTTTCAGGTCGCAAAAACCGTTGGTGGAAGCTTACCGGATGGCATCGCTCGCTGACGAACGCTTGGTCTATTTCGGTGACAGGCCATATTCGGCGCAATTTTATATGCAGGGCAAGGCCGTACAGCTGACTGGGATACCCGAATTGCAGGCCAGCTTGACCGAGACCAATCACGATTTTTATGTGGTCAAGGACGAAGTCATGGTCAGTCTGCCCGAAGCCGCCAAGCTGCGACTGGAGCCAGTTAAACACTATCGGTTAAACACGCTGTATCACGCCCGCATTCTGGATGGAAGATGATGGTTAAAGAGCCTATCCAGCTCATCATCAACGCCGATGACTACGGTTATTACCCATGCATCAGCAAAGGCATATTGGAAGCGGCGAGATCCGGCGCAGTCACCGCCACCGGCATTTTGGCGAATAGCCCCGATTTAGCTGCCCAGCTGGAATGGTTAGATAGCGTTGATAATCTGGATGTAGGCGTGCATCTGAACTTGACGTTCGGACAGCCGTTGACGGCGGTCATGGCCGACAAGCTGGCGCGTTGGCATGGCGGTTTCCCCAACGCTTATGCCATGAGCGCCATGCTGATGACCCGCAAAATCAGCCTGGACGATGTCCGGGGCGAATGGCGGGCGCAAATCGAGGCCTGCCGGGGTAAAAACTTGCGGTTTTTGAATTCCCATGAACATATACACATGCTGCCGGTTTTGTTTCCGCTGGCGTTGGAACTGGCTAGGGACTATGACATTCCCCAGGTGCGGCTGACCCAAGCCGAATGGCTCGCGCCTTTCGGCGTTTCGGCGTTGATCCGCAACACGCTGATGCAAACTATGCAGGCTGTCAATCAGCGACGGCTTAAGGTAAACACGCCGCTGTTTTTAGGCTTAAGTCGTAGCGGCAAACTCGATTACAATTATTTGGCGACGGTTTTTGCCAAACTGAAACCGGGTCAACGCTATGAACTGATGTGCCATCCCGGCCGTTTTGACACCGCTGAAATTTCAGATCCCCGGTTGCTGTCCTATCATGACTGGGAAGGGGAGCTGGCGTTATTGCTAAGTCCGGAAGTCCGGGCCTTGTATGAAAAATTCGGCATCCATTTGAGCCATTATCAACTGTAGATTATTAAGACATGACATCAATAAGCACAGCAAGCCGCCCCGTCATCAGCGCCGTCATTCCTGCCTATAACGAAAGCCAGGGCATCAAAGAAGCCGTCACCCACATCGCCGAAATTATCGGCGCTTGCGAAAGCTCGTGGGAAATCATCATCGTCGACGACGGCAGCCGCGATCAAACCTTACAGAAAATAACCGAGCTTGCCGAGGCCGAACCCAGAATCAAAGGCGTCTCCTTAAGCCGAAATTTCGGCAAGGAAGCGGCCATGCTGGCGGGGCTGGAACATGCCGCAGGTCAGGCGGTGATCATCCTGGATGCCGATCTACAGCATCCGCCCGGCTTTATACCGGAAATGCTCGACAAGTGGCGCGCGGGCGCGCAAATCGTGCATGCAGTTAAACGCAGTCGCAAAGAAGATTCGGCGGCGAAAAAAGCCGCAGCCTTTTGCATCAATCATTTGATCTCAGGCCTGGGCGG
>PMJA01000416.1 GCA_003158415.1 Methylobacter sp. | reverse complement strand
GACTCCTGTCTCGCAGCGATTGTGCGTCGACAGCCTATTTCATACCAAAATTGCAGCCATATTATTGCGTGGACTGCAACTTTGGGCGGATTATTTTTTATAGCTTGATAGTGGAAGCCAATAAAATCGGCATATTAAAGTTTGGCATAAATAATGCTTAATACTTATTGGGGCGAGTAAACTATTCGCCACATAATCTTAAACTTGGAGCAACTCATGTTAAACAAAAAAACTACTGCACTACAACTCAAAACACTGGCTATGGTCGTTGGCTTGGTACTGACTTCGTCAGCATACGCAGAGCGCAATGAAAATGGACATGGTTACGGTCACTCGCCAGCCGTAACGCATTTTAGTGCAGCGATTACCGGAACGGCAGGCCAAGGCCATATCCAATACACCAGCAGTACCGCTGGCGGCGGTATCGAAGCCGGCATCACCTTACCCGTAACCTATCCAACAACGGCAACCCCCGCAAGCACATTGGCGGATAGCAATTCAGCCATCGCCGCCAACGTCAGCTTGGTGTTCCCGAATGGCGGAGGCGCGGGTGTAACCTGTAATCTGCTGGTTGAAGACATTTATCTAAAATATCCAAAAAGCCCGTCTACTGCGGCTATCACTGAAGCGGCCGACTATGAGTTGTCCGTTAAAAATACTATTTCCGGCACTACCAGCACTGTAACCGCGACTGCGGGCAGCTGCGTCACTACAGGCACAACCACCCCGGCTGTGCCTGTAGTGCTTTCCGGTGACCCCGTTGACGTCTATTTGAACGGCGCCGCCATTGCTACCTTGGTTGGCACTTTTAAATAAGATAACCGTCACATATCGCTTCTTTTTATTACTTCATACCGTAACATCATCGGTATTTCGGCATGAAGCTCTATCACTCTTCATCCCTTCTTATTATGCAGATTTTTTTTAAACGAAGCTACGATGCACGCTTTTTTTTGGTACCGTTGCTCATGCTTGTGCCAGTCATTTTATTAAACAGTCAGGATGCCGAAGCTATGCCCAGCTTTTCCCGGCAAACCGGTCAATCTTGCAGCACCTGTCATACCCAATCTTTCGGGCCTAATTTGACGCCTTTTGGCCGTGATTTCAAACTGGGCGGTTACACGATGGGCGGAGGCACGGGTACTGCCGCCAAAATGCCGGCGCTTAGCGGCATGGTTACAGGATCATTCACTAATACTCAAAAACCTCAGACCGTACAAAGCCAGGATAACCCAAATGCATCGCTACTGGCGGGCAATAATAGCAACAACAACTTCACCTTCGACGAAGCGGCATTGTTTTATGCCGGTCGTGTTTATGGCAAGGTTGGCGCGATCGCTCAGGTATCTTATAGCGGCTATGAAGATAAACTTACCATGGAGGGCACCGACATCCGGTTTGCCGATCAACTAGAACTGGGCGACACCCCCATTACTTACGGCATCTCGTTAAACAACAACCCGACCACGCAGGATTTGTGGAATACCACTCCAGCCTGGGGATTTCCTTATACCGGTAGCGGCGTACAACCGGTCGTTGGCGCCAGCACCTTGATTGAAGGCGCACTGGCATCTCAAGTCGGCGGGGCTACCGCTTATACCATGATTAACAATCTGCTGTATCTGGAAGGCGGGGCTTACGGCTCCTTTTCCAGTAATTTCCAGAAAGGCTTCGGTATTGCCGCGCCTAACCGGATCAGTCTCGACGGCCCTGCGCCTTATTGGCGTGCGGCATTGCAACAGGACTGGAAGGGCCATTTTTTCTCGCTGGGCCATTACGGTATGAGTGCCAATGTGGTTCCCGGACGTGACAGCACTTATGGCTCCAACCATTATACTGATGTCGCAGTCGATGCGACTTATCAGTATATGGCTAACCCTAGGCATATTTTTGAAACCAAAACGTCATATTTGTATGAAGACCAAAAGCTGTCTGCAAACCAGCTCGCAGGTACTATTAATTCTATGGGTAATACTTATCTGACCAGCTTTAAGATTAATACCGCCTATACCTTTGACCAGACTTATGGCGTCACTTTCGCTTATAACCGGACAACCGGCTCAACGGATGCCTTGCTTTATTCTTCTGATATGGGCTATTCTTTAAACAAACCTAACAGCCAATACTACACGGCAGAGCTGGTTTATGTGCCGTTTGGTAAAGATCATTCGCATGCCTATCTAATGAACCTGCGTACCAGCTTGCAGTATATCGGTTATGCTCAAGCCAACGGCACCAGTGCCAACGCCCAATTCAACAACACCTTCATGGTGAACGGTTGGCTGGCGTTCTAGGCCGATAACCCAACTGCTTCAGTCGTACGTGCCGTGCGCGCCTTAGAGCTAAGGCGCGCACGGCACGTACGAAACAAATCTGGATAGCTATACCTCATAAAGTGCGAGCAAGGTTGCTTTTGCCTTGCCCACAACTGCATTCAGAACATTTAACACTTATATATTGCACAGAAATCATTATGCTAGAACGTTACGAAAATCTTTACGATAGAACCAAACCGTATTCCCGCTTTAAAGACATTTCCGTCAGCGAAAGGATTTTAAATACCGTATTCCTGCTCACCATAGGGCTGGGTTATCTGATGGCGCTTGCTAATATGTATTACACCCATCAGGGTCTTGACGGCAAAGCCGGGCTTTCGGTTGATGATGTCGTCATCAGTTATCACGGAGGCAACAACCAAACCCGTTTAGGCACGGCAATTAATGGGATTATGAAATCCAACCTGAGATATGCAGACGACAAAGATGTCATCCTGCAATGGATAAAACAGGGCGCCGAAGAGACGGGCTATGATGAAAAAATCGCCCCGATATTAAACCGTGACTGTATTTTGTGCCACACGCCCAGTATCAACCCGTCTTTACCTGACTTGACACATTATGCGACGGTATCACAGGTTGCACATGCAGGCGGCGTAACATTACCTACTTTAGTTCGCGTTTCTCATATCCATTTATTTGGCATCGCCTTTATTTTATTTTTTATCGGCAAAATATTTTTGCTTTGTGACATGAATGTTTATGTAAAAAGAGTTGCCGTGGTGATCCCTTTTGCGGCGATGTTATTGGATATTTTGTCCTGGTTTATCACCAAGGAGATTTCTTCATTCGCTTATGTCGTCATTTTCAGCGGAGCTTTAATGGGGCTGTCTATGGGCCTTCAAATTCTGCTCAGCATTTATCAGATGTGGTTTTTTTCCAGAAAATAATGGCCTATCAATCTTTGTTAAAAACGTTACAAGAACGGGATAAACTTTCAGCGTCGGAATTGAAAAAAGTTGAGCGGGTACAAAAAACTTCGGTGGCGGAAAGCTTGCCGCAGTTACTGGTTAAATTGGGCTTATGTTCCGAGCTTGATGTGGCCGATGCCTTTGTCGAATCCGGCCGGTTAGAAAAGGTGGCATCGGATCAGTATCCGCTGGAAATGCAGTTGCCTGACACAGTGTCTTTGCGTTTTTTAAAGAACTACCATGTTATTGGTTTAAGTCATACTGAAAATGACATTACCGTAGCCATGATGGATCCTGAAGATCAATTTGTTATTAACGGGCTTAGATTAGTGACAGGAAAGCCTGTCATTGCCAAAGTGGGGTTACTCTCAGAAATTGATACGGCACTTGATGTTCAATATGGTGAAGACCGATCGAAAATGGATAAACTGATTGATGACTTGACTATTGATGATTTAGGTGAAGAAGATTTAGAACATTTAAAAGATTTGGCGAGTGAAGCTCCTGTTATCAAAATGGTCAATTTGATCATGCAAAGGGCGATTGAAACCAGGGCATCAGACATACATATAGAACCATTTGAACAAATCTTAAAAGTCAGACTGCGCGTGGACGGAGTTTTGCAGGATATAGATGCACCCAACGTAAAATCAACAGCCGCAGTGATTTCACGGATCAAGATTATGGCTAAACTGAATATTGCCGAACGGCGATTGCTNNCTTGCTGGATAAGGAAAATACGGTACTGGATTTTGCCGCATTGGGTTTTGCCGGGCGGCATCTACAGCAGTTTATCGATGTTTTATCGCAACCGCATGGCATTATTCTTATCACGGGCCCTACAGGTAGCGGAAAATCAACTACTATGTATGCAGCATTAAAACAACTTAATACCCCGGAACGAAAAATCATTACCGTTGAAGATCCCGTAGAATATCAAATGGAGGGCGTTAATCAGATTCAGGCAAAGCCGCAAATAGGCTTAACCTTTGCTTCGGCCCTGCGTTCTATTGTTCGG
>PMJA01000091.1 GCA_003158415.1 Methylobacter sp. | reverse complement strand
TTATTTATTGCGAGTTACCTAACCTCACGAAGAAGGGGAATTACGTGCTGTCCCCCTGCCGCAGCATGATACCCTCGTAAAGCCACTTCGACAGAATTATGAAATGGAACACGATTAGGCTGTTTGGGCATCAATGTGCGCCGAACAAAGTCAAGCCAAGAGGCATCTTTCATTGCAGCTTGTGCCAACAATAGACTTGTATGTCCCAGTTGTTGGGTTACCCCCTCTAGGCGAGTTTGCACATCTCCCTTCTGTCGCTCAAGGTCAGCAATGCGTTCTTGTGTGGAACCTTTGGTTCTTTCGAGCTCTTGTTCAATTTCGGCTAATCTTTGTTGAAGGGCATTCTTGTCTGTTACGAGACTTGGATTTAAACCCGCAGTAATTTGATCGCGCACTTCCGGCGCGGCCTCGACAATTTTCTCAAGTAAATATTTAGCTAAATCCGCAGTTTGTTTTTCTCTATCACGCAGGTGGATATAGAGCTGGTTTACAAATTCACGATTTAAGGAGCTTTGCAGTTCAGCAACGTCGGAAAAGCGTGACATCCATGGGCTGGGAGTTCGCTGCTTTAATTCTTGCAGCATTCTGAGGGTGGCTACCTCTAGTCCCCGAGGAGCAGATGTTGCAAAGGCATCCTGGTTTTTGCGCCAAACCTCATAAAAATTCCAAATATCGTCGTGAACATAAAGCAATACTCGTTTACCTGAATCAAGTGCGTGCTTCAATTCAGCATGCGTAGGAGCATGGCCTTTAAATTGAGGGTAAGGCCCCCATTCATCAAAAGAACGTCCATATTGGCGATCAATTACACCAATTACTAATGGGCATTCCTCCAAAGTCCGCAGGCAAGTGGCATATGGAGGCATTCCGTCAATATGAGGAAATCCGCTTTCTTCGCTCATCATCGGTGATAGGCCGAGTTGTTTGAGCCATGCCTTAATGGCGGCCCTCAAATCACGCAGCTCGTAACAAGCGGAACTGACAAATACTTGTAGATTATAGCTCATTGTCGAACCTTAACTTAGTAAAACGTATGAAGATTTTACCATATTCTGGCTTCTATCTGACCGACCGTAAGGATTCGTGCGTAGATTGATAGTAGTGCCCTGCAACTCGTATCATCCGGCATTCATGCCATTTTTACTACATGGGTTTTTGGGAACAACGGAACGGAAAATCATGTTAAGGCAATCGTAAAACCATAAATCGCTGGTTCCTATATGTGATAAAGGACATTATCACATATAGGAACTGCTAGAAAAGGGGCTGGCAATACTCTGTTATTGTGTTACATTGTTCTATACAATAATGTATGCTCATTATGTATATAAAGGAGAGGTACTCCCATGCCCCATGCACAAACCAGAGAAACGCTTTCCGTTTCCATTAACATACGCGCTAAAACAAAACAGCGTGACCTTATCGACCAAGCCGCAGATCGTTTAGGCCGCAGTCGGTCTGACTTCATGCTTGAAGCCGCCTGTCGTGAAGCGGAAGACGTTCTCCTCGACCAAGCCTTTTTCACGGTCGATGAAGGCACCTTTGCTAAATTTCAAGCACTGCTCGATAATCCGCTACCCCCAAATGACAAGCTCCGCCGGTTACTCAAGACGAAAGCACCCTGGGATAAATGACCTCGCTCGATCTCACCCAGCCAGCCCCGATCACAGCTAACCAAGCACTAGCGAATTTCGATAGCGGCGAATTTTCCCTAAACGAATGGCTCAAAAAACGCGCGTTCAAAAACCATGCGGTTGGGGCTTCGCGCTGCTTTGTGGTGTGTGCCGGTGTGGACGTTATTGGCTACTACAGCCTATCGGCGGGTGCGATCAGCCATGAGGCAGCGCCCAAAGCAATGCGACGTAACATGCCAGACCCGTTGCCCGTGTTGCTGCTCGGTCGGCTCGCTGTCGATAAGCGTTACCACAATCAGGGCATTGGTCAGGCTCTGCTGCGTGATGCGATGCTACGAGCGGTCAACGTCTCTGGCGATGCCGGTGTATTCGCCATACTGGTTCATGCTCTCTCTGACCAAGCCAAACAGTTTTATCTGTCACGCGGTTTTGTGGAATCGCCTTTGCAGCCAATGACGCTCATCATGACCCTTGAAACCGTCCGATCCATTTTGGCAGAACATGACTAACAACAATGCAAGCCGAACTCTTGATAAAATCCGTTATCAAGAATAAATAATATAGGACAGGGCGAAAGGGTCTCCACAGGAACGCGGCGAATGAAATTGGGTCTAATCGCTTGTTTATAACCAACGGAGGATTTATGAAAACCCAATACCTAATGACAGTGGCTCTCGGCACTTTACTGGCGGTAATCGGCCAAGCGAACGCCAACGAAAAAGAATTAAGTAAAAATCAGGTGCCAAAAGCAGTCATCGCTGCCTTCGAAAAGGCCTTTCCGAAGGCCAAAGACGTAGAGTTCGAACAAGAAATATTCCAAGGCAAAGCGGCCTATGAGGTGGAATACAAGGAAAACGGCAAGGAATATGAGTTACTCTATAGTGCTGAGGGGGCTCTGCTGCAAAGAAAAGAGGAAATTGATGTTGCCAAGCTACCCAAACCGGTTATCGAAGCCATCAAGAATGCGTATCCCAAAGCCAAGATCGAGGAAGCAGAGAGACTGATGAAACCCGATGGG
>PMJA01000142.1 GCA_003158415.1 Methylobacter sp. | reverse complement strand
CAAGTCCGCCCCTTGCCTGCGTTCGTTAGGCCAAATGCGTTCGATCCCGGAGGACACCGCCTGAGGCAAAAGCTCCCGCACCTCTTTCGCTTCCGAACCATAGCGAGACAAATAGTAGTCGAGCGAGATGATTTTAGCGCCCCCTTGCGTAATGCTTGAGTTGGTAACATCNNCATTCCGGCAGACGACATCAGAATATCTTTGGAGTCTGCTTGCGTGTGATGATCGGGCAGGACGACACGTAGGTATGAACCCAGCACTATGCCGCTGAGCATAAAGGCAAAAATAATAAACGCAGTTAACAGTGCCGACATATCAATTACTCTTCTCTACTATCGCTGAACTATAATGTAAATGCTCAAGTTATTTGGCTGCCAACTTAAGGCGGAACATCCACGCTGGGATTGCCGACAACTGTGACCGTACCGGATTTAATGGGATGGTGAAACTGGCGATGGCTACCTTTTTGTCGTACCTACTGCCAACCATCCAACTCAATGAGTGCGATAAGGTCTTTAATTTTCATGCTACGAGTTTAACACAGATTTTTCTTGATACTTAACGGGCATCATACGTAACGCCTGAGTTAAGTGCCACCCCGCGAAATCATCAAAACGTTCGGGAGGCTATAGCTTATACACAATGGAAATATTGACAAAATAGGCGGTGATAGCTTTTAAAAGCGGTTTCGTTCAGCGAGCCGTATTTTTTAATGACTGCCGTTTTTGAGATAACAAACGGTTTTCTAAGGATGAGCTTGGATTTTTTAGGAATGCCGCCCTGACTAAATGCGCTGTTATCGATTTCATGTTCATCCTGATGNNGGCGACATTTATTTCCATATTTCATCTTCCCTGTCATCCAGCCATTGCTCAACTGTATTGGCGCTATGATTTGAAAATGCCCGTGTTTCCGCTTGGTCGCTACATTTTTGCCGGGTTTGTTTATCGTAACGTTGTTTTATAAAAACAAAAAAATCATACACTTCTTGTTGCGCTGATTCAGGCAGGGTTATCCAGTCTTGTTCTTTAATGGTTTGCATCACGGTTTCTCATAGGGTTCAAAGATAGCGGCAGCATCAAAACGTTTGGGACGGAGTTGCAAACTCCATCCCGCGTGGGAGGTCTTGTCGGGCAACAGTTTCATCGTTGCCCGACATTATGGCTCGATCTCACCAGCATCACAACATGAAAATATCGGGCACGAAAAGATGTGCCCGACAAGGCTGGCGAGGATATACGCTAACGGAATAACGTCAAATCCTCAATGAACCTGTTTCAATTCTGAGTTTTCGATTGCTTTAAGAAATCCTTGTATATAGTTCATAAGGAAGGTCAATGCGTTCGTAATCTTGCGCTCCCGAGGTTAATAAGAGCTGTAGACCCGCGACACGCGCATTTTCTAAATCGGAGCGGGATAAATTCAAACTAAACCGATCCCGGTATAGGCAGGACGATATCAAACTGTTAAATATTTTGCATTGTTCGGTGTCATGTTGGTAGTGGTGAATAACACGCGTTGATTCATCGGCTAATCTGGCAAAGGCATAATGCCGAACATTTCCACCATAGCTAGTGTCGATCAATAAGCGGAAGCCGTCGTTCATCTTGGTTTCTGGGTGTTCCGATGCCGCCAATCGGTAATCAATCGTATCGTAACCATAAAATAACGTACGGTAATGGCTCAGGTGTAATTCGGGGGCGAACCATGTCAAGTTTTGTTTATCAGGTCTTGAATCATGTTTTACACTGCCTGCGATAGTATCGGGGGATTCTTCCCGAACATTTTCAACGCACCCTATAACTTGAATTATCACGGCAAGGAAAGCGGCATTACAGACATTTCGAATGGCACTGTTTTTCATAACTCTGACCGCTTAACGTAAGAATTCATTTTGGACTACTGTAAACTCCAATGCCGGACGGGGTATGTTACCCCGTCCGCAAGGTTTCTTTTAGGGTTCAAAGATAGCGGCAGCATCAAAACGTTCGGGACGGGGTTGCAAACTCCGTCCCGCGCGTATTACTCCGGTTAAGCTGTAGCCAAACTGTACAAAAAAACTATCATTTTCTATCACATCGATTCCAGCCAACACATTTGAACTAAGCTCACATAGGATGTGCCGACGAAGGAGGCGCATCGTTCGCGATTGATGCGCTTCGTTCCTCAGCGCATCCTATGGCCCTGATTTTGCAGCATGTGCTACCAAAAGGCTTCCGGCGCACCCGTAACTTCGGCTTTTTGCATTCCAACAGCAAGCGGGTGTTGGAATTACTTCAACAGTTGCTCAAGCTGAATCCGATTAAGACGCTGATGGGATTGGCAAAACGCCCTAAGATCAAGTGTCCTTGTTGTGGCGGTGCTATGCGAATTGTGCAAACACGAATCCCCGCTCTATTAGCCGGACGGCTTGCGCCATCCGGCTAATAGAGCGGAGAAGCAACCGGTTATGTAACTGCATCCGTCATTCCGAGAGAGCCCAAAATCGGCATTTTTCAGCCGAGGGCTGCGCTTGGCTGAAAAATGACTGTTATTCGCCTTAAATCATCGCCACTCGCTAACGGCCTCGCCAAAGCAACGCGTTCAGCTTGTTCTCGACTATTGCGGCTATAAATTCCTCGCCGTAACCAACAAAATCCGAAAAGATATTTTCTTATATAAAGTCGGCCTTCCGACTACAACCGGGCTTGTCCAACAACCGGTTCAGATTGTGGTTCGCTATCGCTCACACAATCTAACCTTATTCGTTAGACGTTGTA